>CAZMAZ010000029.1:0-15120 GCA_964564255.1 uncultured Clostridium sp.
TTCTTGTTCAAATATACGCCGCCGCTTGGTTTTGTTCGGGCAATGCGCACCTTTTATTTTGACCTGCTTTACCGTTCTTTCCGGATTTATTCCGTGTATGTATTTTCATTTTGATGCAACTCTTTATAAAGGAGAAACGGGAATTCGCGGTCCGCAATCTTTGTTTGGACTGTTGTCCGAATCTTGGAGCTATGTCAGAAAATTAATCAACAACGGAGGGGGGCAAGCCAACGAGCAGATGTTTGTTATCGGCGCGGGAATTCTGGATGTGGCAGTTGTGCTTCTTTGTGTTATGGCACTGTTTTATACAGGTGTCAGTGCATGGTTCGCTTTGCGATGCAGTCGATTTTGTTCGACGGATGGTCTGTGCAATGCAAGCAAACGACGTTTTCGCCTGCTTGTATGGAATCGCCCGTGTCAACTGATTTCCGAATTATTGCTGCTTCCTTTGCTTGCATATCCGTATCTGATGCGAAATCTTTATTATAACAATGCGATTCTCAACATACAGAAAATTACTTATACGGGTTTCTCTTTTCCAATTGCGCTTTTGGTCGATGCCGCTTTTTTAATCGCGTTGTTTTTGGTTTTGCCGAGGTTTGAGGGAAGAGAACAATTGAGCCTTTTTCGGTATTACGAAAACAAAGAATGAAAGGGTGTCTCCGGAATTTCTTACATATGTCGAATATCGAATTGAAAAATGAAGCCGCACGTCTTTGCAAAACGCAAAGCCGCGCGGCTTTTCTATAGTTTAAAAATAACTCGGATTTTGCTTATCAATCCGCATTTTTTGCCTTTTTGTCGTGGGCACGCAAGAAGATTTTTTGAATTTCCACGCACGGGATGATGAGCACTGCGCAACCAAGCGCAACACCCCATTCGGCGAGATTGATACTGGCGGTATCAAACAGCGTATTCAATCCCGGGATTAAAACTACGGAAGCGGTAAGAAGAGCACCGACAATAAAGGAAACGTTCAACCATTTATTCGCGAAAGCTTTCTTGCTAAACAAGGTTGTATGGAAAGATTTCATATTGAAAGAGTGGAACAACTGAATAAAGCAAAGAGTTAAGAATGCCATTGTCATTGCTTCAATGTGCTCATTTCCGAGCAATAGGTCACCGATAAAGTAGGAAGCCAAAACCAATGCGGTTTGCATAAATCCTTGGATAAAGATACTGATGCCGGTTTCTCCGGAGAACAAGCTGCCTCCGTTTTTACGCGGTTTATGTGCCATCACATCACGTTCGGCGTCTTCCATGCCAAGCGAGAGGGCAGGCAGGGAATCCGTAACCAGGTTAATCCACAAAATCATGACAGGGGTGAGAAATTCACCGCCAAGGATAACACTGACAATAAAGAGACAAAGAACCTCGGCAATGTTTGCGGAAAGCAGGTACTGTGTGGCTTTTTTGATATTATCATAAAGTTTTCTACCTTCCTCAACGGCACCGATAATGGTGGCAAAATTATCGTCGGCAAGGACCATATCTGCCGCACCTTTTGACACATCGGTTCCTGTGATTCCCATCCCGATACCAATATCCGCTCTTTTGATGGAGGGGGCATCATTTACACCGTCACCCGTCATAGCAACCACTTTATTCAATGATTTGTAAACGCGGACGATTTTAACCTTATTTTCCGGAGAAACACGGGCGAAAACAGCGTAATCTTGAATGATTTCGGCAAATTCTTGGTCGGAATAAGTATCGATTTCAACTCCTTCCATTACCTTGCGTGTATCATCGAGAATACCGATTTCTCGCGCAATTGCGGCAGCTGTGTCTTTATGGTCGCCTGTAATCATAATCGGTCGCATGCCGGCGCGTTTGCAGGTTTCTACGGCATTTTTAACCTCAGGGCGCGGAGGGTCAATCATACCGACCAAGCCGACAAAGGTGAGATTGGTTTCCCATGCGGCTTTTTGCGTATCAGCGGAAGGTGCAGACAGATCGGTTTGAATCGCGGCGGCAAGGACGCGGAGCGCCTTATCTGCCATAGCTTTGTTTGCAGCGGCAATATCGGCACGGTGCAGATCGGTCATGGGTACGATTTTTCCGTCAATCAGAATATGTGTACAACGAGCAATCAAAAGATCGGGGGCACCTTTAACATGGGCGACATACGTATTTTGCTCGGCATTGTAATTGATTGTCGTCATCATTTTACGAACAGAATCAAAGGGCAATTCATCAACACGCTTCCATTGAGCGATTAAATCCGTGTAATTGATACCACGGTCAATGGCATACCGTACCAATGCCGTTTCGGTTGGATCGCCCACAAGAGTATCGCCGTTTGATACCGTATCGTTACAAAGTGCCATTGTGCGAACCAAGGTATCTGCCGCATTTTCCTGCATAGCGTCCTCCGCAGAAGCGTGCAGGGAACCGAAATACAGTTCTTTTACTGTCATACGATTGAGAGTCAAAGTTCCTGTTTTATCCGAACAAATAATCTGACAGCAACCAAGCGTTTCCACAGCGGGAAGATTTTTCACAATAGCGTTGCGTTTGCTCATTTTTTGCATGCCCATTGACAAAACAATGGTTACCACTGCCGGAAGTCCTTCGGGAATTGCGGCAACGGCGATAGCAATCGCTGTCATGAAAGAAGCAATAATATTATCAATCGATGGGTCACGAAGAGCGGTTACGGCAAAAATAACAAATGCAATTCCAAGAACAATAAAACTGAGAATTTTAGCTGTTTTTGAAAGTTGTTTTTGAAGGGGTGTTGCTTGCGTTTCTTCTTCCGATAGCATATCGGCAATTTTTCCAACCTCGGTTTTCATGCCGGTTGCCGTAACAATACCGGTTCCGCGACCGTAAGTAACCGTGCTTCCGCTGTAAGCCATATTTTTACGGTCGCCGAGCGGTGCACCGACTCCGACCTGTGCCTCTGCATGCTTTTCGGAGGGAACCGATTCACCGGTCAGTGCGGATTCTTCAATTTGCAGAGATGCGGAGGTCAATATTCGCATATCGGCGGGAACGACGTCACCTGCATCCAGTTGAATCACATCTCCGGGAACAATTTGCTCGCTCGGAATGGTTTGCACATGTCTGTCTCGGAACACCTTGGAATACGGTTTGTTCATGCCCTTGAGGGCTTCCATTGCGTTTTCTGCTTTGTTTTCCTGAATCAACCCGATAACGGCATTGACAATGACAATCAGAAGAATAATGCCGCTGTCAAAAAGCTCTTCCGGTTTGTTTTCCCAAATGGAAATTGCACCGGAAAGCAATGCTGCAATGAGCAGAATGATAATCATGGCATCTTTGAATTGCGCAAGAAATTTAGAAATAAGGCTCTTTTTTTTGCTTTCCCGCAAAGCATTGTGTCCGTAAGTATCCAAACGTTTCTTAGCGTCGTCATTTGTTAAACCATTCGGATTGGATTGCAAGCGGTCACACACCTCGGTTCGGGATGCGGTGTAGAAAAACAGTTCATCTTTCGTGGCTGTGCTGTTTTGTACGGTGTTTTTTTCGGAATCCATAAAATCCTCCCTGAAAAAGAAAATAAACATACGGCAAAACCGTATGTTCTGTAACACATCTCACATACGGCTTTCGCCATACATGAGTCTCATTTGTTAAGACAAGCCAGTCCATATGCGGACGAGAATGTTGACCTGCCACGCAAAAGCGCAAATTACTCCCCCATGACACAATTATTATACCCTCTTTTGGCGGGCTTGTCAATAGTTTTTCGAAAAATAAATAAAAAAATGAAAAAAATTTGCGTAACCCTGTTTACAAATCAGCTAAAATGTAGTAAAATAGATAGTAGAAAAAATAAATAAATAAAAAGGGAGCAAAAGATATGAACGATCAACCTCTTTATCGACGCATTCTGCTCAAACTTTCGGGAGAAGCACTTGCTCCTGCCGGCAAAGAAGGCGGAATTTTAGATTTTTCCTTTATCGAACAAATTGCGGGCGTTTTGCAAAAATGTTTGGACGCAGGCGTTCAGATTGGCATTATTGTCGGAGCGGGAAATATTTGGCGCGGCGCCAAAGGTGTAAACATGAATCGATGTCGTGCCGATCATATGGGAATGCTTGGAACGGTTATCAATGCACTTGCATTGCAGGATACTTTTCTTCGTCTTGGAATGGATGCCGTTGTTATGACATCTGTAGAGATGCAAGCATTTGCGGATTTTTATACCGCGCGCGATGCGGTTTCCGCGTTGGAAAAGGGGCGTATCGTTATTTTCGGAGGCGGTTTGGGAGCACCGTATTTTTCCACAGATACAGCTGCTGCACTTCGTGCCGCAGAAATCGGAGCAGAGGCTATTTTAATGGCCAAGAATGTAGATTATTTGTATGATGCGGATCCGAAGTTGAATCGGAATGCAAAACCGATTTTTGATATTACTTACGAAGAAATTTTAGAACGAAATCTGCGCGCCTTTGATATGACTGCCGTTTCTTTCTGCATGGAAAATCATATTGATGCATATGGGTTTGCACTTAAAGACCCAAACAATATTTACCGCGCGGTTATGGGAGAATCGGTCGGGACGCGAATGCACACCTGATTTTCCACATATCCGTAGAAATGTTATTCTGTGCGGTTCAATGAAAATTGTTGCACAAAAAAGCATAAAAACAACAAAGCAAAAACATAGAAAGGAAAGCGCTATGCGCGCCGAAAGAAAATGAGATACGATACAAAAGAATTTGAGAAGAAAATTCAAAAAACCCTTGCAAATCTTGAAGAAACACTTTCCACCATTCGTGCAAGTCTTGCCAACACCGCAGTTATTTCTAAAGTTTGTTTTGAATACTACGGTGCAGATACCAGGATTATGGACATGGCTTCGGTTGCAGTTACCGACGCGAGAACCATTACAATTACGCCCTACGATCAGAAAACGCTCGGTGCAATGAAGAAAGCGTTGCTTGCTTCCGATGTGGGAATTACGCCGGTCGACGACGGCAGAAACATTCGTTTGGTTTTCCCGCAGTTGAGCGAAGAGCGTCGTAAAGAGCTTGTTAAGCAGATTCAAAAACTCGGAGAAGATGCTAAAGTTGCAATTCGCAATTTGCGCAGAAACGCAAATGATGAAATTAAAAAGCAGAAAAAAGACGGAATTTTAACCGAGGACGATCAGAAGGACGCAGAAAAGAACGTACAGGAGATTACCGATAAGAACATCAAAACGGTTGATGTTATTGTGGAAAAGAAAACACGGGAAATCATGAAAGTTTGAGTTGTTTTGACCGACACGTGGGTAGTTTCTTGCATCGGGCTGGGGCACTTTATCTGTGCAACAGCCCGATTTACCGATACAAAAGTGTCCGATTGCGCGATATAAAGGAGATGGATGCATGAGCACGAGCAAAGAAAATCGGAATATAAAAGATGCAGTGCAAAAATCCGGATTGCAACATTTGGCATTTATTATGGACGGAAACGGCAGATGGGCAAAAAAACGCGGCATGCCGCGTAATTACGGACACCGTATCGGCGCATCTGTTTTTCGAAAGATTGCAAAGTATTGCAGTGAGATTGGTATTCGATATATTACGGTGTATGCTTTTTCCACGGAAAATTGGAATCGTCCTCAAAACGAGGTGAATTCCATCATGCGCTTGCTTTCGGACTATCTGGACGAAAGTTTACATGAATACGAAAAATATCAATGCCGTATTCGTGTAATCGGGGATTTGTCCGTATTTCCGCAGGAGCAACAAGAAAAAATCAAGACATTGGAGAAAATCAGCGAGAATATGCCGTCTACTTTACAAATTGCTCTCAATTATGGGGGGCGGCGAGAACTTTTGTATGCATACGAGCAGTTGATGGTACAGGGAGTTATGCATCCAACCGAACAGCAAATCAGCAATTCGCTGTATTCGCCCGGTGTTCCGGATCCCGACATGATTGTAAGAACGGGCGGCGAAAAAAGACTTTCCAATTTTTTGCTTTGGCAGTGTGCCTATGCCGAGCTATATTTTACCGATACACTTTGGCCGGATATGTCCGATGCGGATATTGATGAAGCCGTAATGGCTTTTAGTAGTAGAAAGCGCAATTACGGTAGGGTTCCGACAGACGGAGCCGATAAAGGAAAAAACGTCGAGCGCCAATGATGCGCACAGTAGAAGAAAGGAATTCGAATTCATGTTGAAACGATGTTTGACAGGTGTTGTTATTCTTCTTGTGTTGGTAGGCTTATTGTTTGTTGCGGGGACACCCATCTTCGGAGGGGTGTTTTCGCTGATTGCCATGATCGGATGTTTTGAGATGTTACGTTGCCTCGGCGTGCATCGAAATTTGTACCTGTCCATTCCCATTTTATTGTATGCCGTTGTTATGCCGGCGGGAATGACAATATACGGAGGCGAACAAATGGCAAACGGGGCACAGGTGGCAAAATGCTATCTGTTTATGACCTTGGTAGTGCTTTTGTATCTTTTTGGTGTTGCCTTGTTTGCGCATCGGTCGTTGAGTGCCGAAAAGATTATGACTGCTTTCGCACTGTGTTTCTACATAATCGGTGCAATGTCTTGTATTGTTTATTTGTCCGGCATTCGGAACGGTCAATATATTTGGGGACTTGTATTTCTCGGCGCATGGGTAACCGACGTTTTCGCGTTATTTTCCGGAATGCTGTTCGGCAAGCACAAATTAATGCCGGACATCAGTCCCAAAAAGACAATCGAAGGCAGTCTTGGCGGCAGTTTATTCGGGACTCTCTCTGTTGTTCTTTACGGATTGGTGATAAATCGGTTTTATTCGGATTCTTTCAGTTTACCCTTGCTTGTTCTTGCCGGTTTTTTGATGACGGTTGTTGCGCAAATCGGCGATTTGTTGCTTTCCTTGATCAAACGGCAGTATCGTATCAAGGATTACGGAAAGATATTGCCCGGGCACGGTGGCATTTTAGACCGTTTTGATTCCGCAATGGCGGTCGCTGTTGTTTTGGCAGCTTTCATTGTCTTTGTCCCCTTAGTCAAATAAAGAGAAAGCAGAAGCAAGAACAGGAAAAATGAAGAATACTAATATAATCTTGCTCGGTTCTACCGGTTCTGTAGGAGAACAAGCGGCAGATGTTGCAATGCGTACAGGAACGCGGGTTTGCGCATTGGCGGCAAACAAAAACGCGAAACGAGTAGAAGAACAAGCCCGTTTCTTTCATCCTCATGCATGTGCAATGGCGGATACCGATGCCGCTCGAGATTTACGCGTTCGGCTTGCCGATACGAATATTCGAGTTTATGATGGTACAAGCGGTGTGACCGAGATGATTGCAGATGTCGGAATTGATTCTGCAACAGAGAATAATCGTTGTATCGTTCTCAATGCCATTGTTGGGGAGATTGGGCTTGAAAGCACATTACAAGCTCTTTCCTGCGGTTTGGATCTTGCCCTTGCAAATAAAGAATCGCTTGTCGTCGCAGGGGAAATTGTAATGCGTTGTGCACGTGAACACGGTGCACAGATTCTGCCGGTTGACAGTGAACACTGTGCTATTTTCCAATGCTTACAGGCAGGGAAACCCAAAGAGCTCAAGCGCATTTTGCTGACGGCTTCCGGGGGACCGTTTTATGGGTATACTAAAGAAGAGCTTGCTTGTGTGACGCCGGAACGCACGCTTGCGCATCCGACATGGAAAATGGGTAAGAAAATTACTGTGGATAGTGCTACCCTAATGAATAAGGGATTTGAATTGATTGAAGCGGTGCATCTGTTCGGGGTTAAGCCTGATGCCGTTAAGGTGATTATTCAACGCGAGAGTATAATTCATTCCATGGTGGAATATATTGATAACAGTATTATTGCGCAACTTGCCGTTCCGGATATGCGGCATTGTGTACAATATGCCTTGACCTATCCGAACAGAGAAGAAGGCGTATGCGAGCAAATGGATTTTGACAAATTGCAGCAATTGACATTTGGAGTGCCGGATTATAACGCATTTCCGCTTTTGCGGTTAGCCTCCGATGCGATTTACGCCGGGGGAACTATGCCCGCAGTGCTCAATGCCGCAAACGAAATTGCCGTGGATGCATTTTTGAACAACCGTTTGCGCTTTGTCGATATATCATTGCTTGTAGCCCAAACAGTAGATCGTTTGGCGGATTGGCATCAAGAAGCCACACTTGAGGGGATTCTTGCCGCTGATAGGCTTGCAAGAAAAACGGCGGATGCCTTGCTGTCTGCATATACCGTTTAAGGCGGTATTGTGGGATTTGCATAGTCCGGTGCTACCAATCCTGTATTATGCACAGTAAAAGAGCCGAGTGATGCGATCTTATTATCTATCGAGAAAACCGAGAAACGGGAAGGGGGAGTTGTTATCACAACCGTTTTATATATTTTGATTGCATTGTTGATTTTCAGTGCAATGATTTTGATACACGAATTGGGACATTTTTGGGTTGCCCGTGCATTTCGTGTAACCGTCAATGAATTTTCAATCGGAATGGGACCCAAGCTTTTTTCCAAAAGCTCGTCAAAGAGTCGGATTCAATATTCTCTGCGTGCATTTCCGATTGGTGGCTATGTTAGTATGGCAGGAGAAAATGAATCTTCCGAGGATGTCAACGCCTTTTGCAATAAAAAAGTATGGCAACGTATTTTGGTTGTGATTGCAGGACCCTTGATGAATATTTTGCTTGGATTTATTTCCATGTTTTTAATGGTTTCGATTACGGTGGCAAGTGGGTCGCCGTTATATTCCACAACAGTTGAACAATTTCGGGAAAACGCCGAATCGGTAAATTATGGGTTACAGGTTGAAGATGAAATTGTTAAGGTAGGAAATGTGGCGGTTCATACCGGTGACGAGGTCGTTTATGAAATTATGAATAACGCCAAAATTGTCAGCGATCAATATGCCGTTACCGATCTTGTAGTACGTCGTAATGGGGAAACACTTACCCTGCGTGATGTGGTATTTCCTACTGTTACCGACCAAGAATCCGGTGTCGTATTTGGGATTTATGATTTTAAATTTGAAGGTATTCATGCGGATTTTTCGACCCTTTGCAAGAATGCTTTTTGGAGATCCCTTTCGACTGTCAAGATGATTTGGGATTCCTTGATTGATGTGGTAACCGGGCGATACGGATTGAATGCATTTTCCGGACCGGTTGGGATTACAGAGCAAATCGGAACCGCCGTAGAAGAAGGCGGCACAACGCTTTTGTATTTGTTTACTGTGATTACCATGAATCTTGGCGTCTTTAATTTGATTCCGTTTCCGGCGTTGGATGGTGGGCAGTTACTGTTTTTGGTAATCGAAGGAATTCGCCGTAAACCGCTTAAACAAGAAATAATCGGAACGATCAATTTTGTTGGCATTTCACTTTTGCTTTTGCTTATGGTATTTGTAACGATTAAGGATGTAATAGGGCTATTTTAATATGAATTATCAAAAGATCAGACGAAAAACACGTACAGTGCATATTGGAGCGCTTACGATTGGCGGAGATGCACCGATTGCGGTGCAATCCATGACCAACACCGACACGAAGGACAGAGAAGCAACGCTTGCACAAATTCGTGCATTGGAAAAAGCGGGATGCGATTTGGTTCGCGTGACAGTGCCCGATAAGGAAGCTGCAAAGACCGTTTTATTCCTTAAAGAGCAAGATTTGCATATACCGATTGTTGCGGATATTCACTTTGATTACCGACTTGCTATTCAATGCGCGGAATATGGCGTTGACAAGATTCGTATCAATCCGGGAAACATTGGCAGTGAAGCTCGGGTGAAGGCGGTCTGCGACGCCTGCCGAACACATGGTGTTGCGATTAGAATTGGGGTGAACAGCGGTTCGCTGGATGCAGATATTCTTGCCAAATACGGGGCGCCGACATCCGAAGCGTTGTGCGAAAGTGCATGTAAACATGCGGCGCTTTTAGAAAAATTTGATTTTGACAACATGGTGATTTCCATTAAAGGATCCGGTGTTTTGCAAACCGTCCATGCCAATCGCCTTTTGGCAGATCGGTTGGATTATCCGATTCATTTAGGAGTAACCGAAGCGGGAAGTGGCTCATCGGCGCGCGTCAAAAGTGCGGTTGGAATCGGTTCTTTGCTTTGTGACGGCATCGGAGATACCTTTCGAATTTCCTTGACCGAAGATCCTGTTGCGGAAATTGCGGCGGCACGTGAGTTATTGAACGCACTTGAGGTAGACGGTCAGCGAGGGATGAACATTGTCAGCTGTCCCACCTGCGGTCGAACCCAAATTGATTTGATTTTTCTTGCGAATGCATTTCGTGAAGCAATCGAAAAAGAAGGATTGGACAAGCTACCGATTCGCGTTGCGTTGATGGGATGTATCGTAAATGGACCGGGAGAAGCTCGCGAGGCAGACATTGGAATTGCCGGCGGAAAAGAGGAAGCTGTTTTGTTCCGACATGGGGAAATTATTAAAAAGGTTTCGGAAGAGTCAATTATTCCCGAATTGATTAATCAAATTCGATGTCTGTATGGTGAGCAAGATACAGTCAATTGATTTATGCTTATTATTAGTTGTTAGATATATACGGGCGGAAGGAGCGGTGAAAATCACTGTGTCGCATGCCTTGACTTGATTGGAGAAAAGAATAAATGAGTAAAACTTTTTTGGAATTGTTCAAGAAATATAAACCGGACGCGGATATCGCGTCCGTTTTGGCGCAGGGATCGGACTTGCGTGTTGATGCCGATAAAGAGAACAGACTTGCCAGAGTGTCCATATCTTTCCCGCATCCGATTGCGAAGACAACTTTATATAGAATCGAACGGGAAACAGCAAAAGCATATGAGCTGAATTGGTTTAAAATTTTACCGCATTATCCACCGGAGACACTGGATGATTCTTATATACCGGAGTTATTGAAAGAAACCGAAGTGACCGGGATTGTAGCGCGTGGCTTTTTTGAGCATTATACATACCGTTTTGATGCCATGGCAAATACGCTTTGCATCGACATTCCGCTTCCCGATTCGGGAATTCATTTGATGGAAGATGCCAGAACACCGCAGGTGATGGAAGAAATCTTGCAAAATGAATTTGGCAGACAAGTATCTGTCAGCATCCAGCATACAGACAAATTCGGTGAAGAGTATGCGGAAGGATTGGAACGAGAATTGGAACAGTGGGATCTTGCGCTTGCGCGTGCACAAAAAAAAGAAGCGCCCAAAAGCGCGGAGACCTTGCTGAATGCGGCGGCGGATCAAAATCCGGGTGCACCGGTTTTAAAGCGTGTTCCAACGCTTGCACCGGACGAAGATATTCGCCCTGTCATTGAGGGAGGGCATTGTAGAATCGGACATACTGTTTTTGATATTTCATCACCGGAATTTGTAATCGGTGTGCCGTTTCCGTTGCAACCGACGCCGCTTGCTTGGATACAAAGACCGCAGCGTGGATTGGTCGTATTCGGCGAAGTGTTCGGTTTTAATTGTGAGCCGACTCGATCGGGGGACAAATTCAACATTACCTTTTATATTACCGACGGAAATATGTCGCTTGAATGTCGTCAATATGCGCAGACACAAGAATCGACAGATGAAATCAGCTCGGTTGTTAAGAACGGTGCGGTATTGGCTTTTCGCGGATATTGCAAGCATGAAACCAGAAAAAATCAGGTTGATCCGGATCTGACATTTTCTTTCTTTGATATTGCGAAAATCAAAAAGATTGCACGCACTGATTGTGCATCCCAAAAAAGAGTAGAATTGCACCTGCATACGATGATGTCGAATTTGGATGCCTTGATTCCGCCCGACGTTGCGGTAAAAACAGCACATGCATGGGGACATCCCGCTATTGCAATTACAGACCACGGAAATGTGCAAGGCTTTCAAGATGCTATGCTGGCTTCCGAAAAAATCGGGCAAAAGGTAATATACGGAATTGAAGCATATTTTGTTAATGACACAGCGAGTGCTTTAAAAGGGAATTGCACGGCATCACTGGAGGATACGGCTGTTGTATTTGATATTGAGACGACCGGTCTTTCCGTGCAAACCTGTAAAATCACTGAAATTGGGGCTGTTAAAATTCGGAACGGAGAAGTGATTGACGTTTTTGATACTTTTGTCAATCCGGAATGTCCGATTCCGCCCGAAATTACCAAATTGACCTCGATTACCGATGAAATGGTTGCCGATGCGCCGAAAATCAAAGAAGCGCTGGAACGTTTCTTTGCATTTATCGGCGATAAAGACGACGCGAAAGAGAAAACGCTTTTAATTGCGCATAACGCCGAATTTGATACTTCTTTTATTCGCGCTGCGGCAATTTCATGCGGTTTGGTGTTTGATAATCCATATTTGGATACATTGCCGTTATCGCGTTATCTGAATCCGACGCTCAAAAATCACAAGCTGGATACGATTGCTACGCATTATTCGCTGGGCGATTTTAATCATCACCGCGCATCGGATGACGCAAATATGTTGGCACACATTTATTTTTGTATGATAGCCGAACTCAAAGCACACGACATTTTGAATTATCGGCATTTGGTGCAGGAAATGACCGAAAATTCCGATCCGCTCAAATTGAAAACCTATCACCAGATTATTCTGGTAAAAAACAAAGTAGGATTAAAAAATCTTTATAAATTAGTTTCTTACAGCTATTTAAAGTATTTCAAACGACATCCGCGTATTCCGAAAACCGAATTGGAGACGCATCGGGAAGGCTTGATCGTCGGTTCCGCTTGTGAGGCGGGAGAGTTGTTTCAGGCACTTTTGGATAACAGACCGGAAGCGGAGATTGATGCTATCGTTGATTTTTATGACTATCTTGAAATTCAACCGATTTGCAATAACCGTTTTTTGGTTGACGAAGAGAAAGTCGCAGATGAAGAGGCATTACGTGACTTGAATCGCCGTATTGTTGCATTGGGCGAAAAACACGGAAAGCCGGTGGTAGCGACATGCGATGCACACTTCCTCAACAGCGAGGACGAAATATATCGAAAAGTGTTGCTGGCAGGTCAAAAATATAAAGACTATGATCGTGATACGCACATTTATTTGCGAACAACAGAAGAAATGTTGGAAGAATTTTCTTATCTTGGAGCGGATAAAGCCTATGAAGTGGTTGTGACCAATACCAATTTGATTAACGATATGATTGATGCCGATATTCGACCTTTTCCCAAAGGAACCTTTACACCGAGTTTGGAAGGGGCTGAAGAAGAGTTAAAAACCCGTTGTTATCAAAAAGCCAAGTCTATGTATGGTGACCCGCTTCCCGAAATTGTGGCGGCACGTTTGGAGAAAGAGCTTTCTTCTATCATTGGCAATGGATTTGCGGTGCTTTATATGATTGCGCAGAAGCTGGTACAATACAGTGAAAGTCAAGGGTATTTGGTTGGTTCACGTGGTTCTGTCGGGTCGTCGGTTGTTGCATCCATGGCAGGTATTTCCGAGGTTAATCCGCTTCCACCGCACTATTGGTGTCCGCAATGTCAGTACAGTGATTTTGAGACGGCGAAACGGTTGGACATCGGTTCCGGATTTGACCTACCGGATGCCAATTGTCCGCGATGCGGTCATAAACTCAATTATGATGGGCACGATATTCCGTTTGAGACCTTTCTTGGGTTTTACGGGGATAAATCGCCCGATATTGATTTGAATTTTTCGGGAGAAGTACAAGGACGCGTTCATAAGTATACAGAAGAATTGTTTGGCGCAGAGAATGTGTTTAGAGCCGGTACAATCGGAGGATTGGCAGATAAGACGGCGTTCGGATATGTCAATAAGTATTTGGAAGGTAAGGGGATTATGGTCAATCGTGCGGAAATTAATCGCATGATCAGCCATTGTGTTGGCGTCAAACGGTCTACCGGACAACATCCCGGCGGCATTGTTGTCGTACCGAAAGAATATGAAATCTATGATTTTTGCCCGGTGCAGCATCCTGCAGATGATCCCAATTCGGATATTGTAACGACGCATTTCACTTTTGAATATTTGCATGATACACTTTTGAAGCTGGACGAGCTGGGGCATGATATTCCTACCAAATACAAATTTTTGGAAAAGTTTTCGAATACCAACGTGCTTGACGTGCCGATGAACGATCGTTCAATTTATGATTTGTTTTTGTCGACAGCACCTCTTGGCGTAACGCCGGAAGATATTGATTGCCCGCTTGGAACGCTTGGATTACCCGAGCTTGGAACCAAATTTGTAATCAAAATGTTGCAAGAAGCAAAACCGCAGTCATTTTCGGACCTTTTACAGATTTCCGGTTTGTCTCATGGCACAGACGTATGGACCAACAATGCGCAGGATTTAATTAAAAACGGAACTTGTACCATTTCACAGGTGATTGGTACGCGTGATTCTATTATGCTTTCTTTGATTAAGTACGGTGTGGAAAAAAGTCATGCATTCAAGATTATGGAAATGGTTCGAAAAGGGAAAGGACTTACACCGGAATACGAAGCGGAAATGCGCGCATTCAATGTGCCGGATTGGTATATTGGGTCTTGTAAGAAAATTAAATATATGTTTCCGAAGGCGCACGCTGCGGCATACGATATGTCGGCAATTCGATTGGGATGGTATAAAGTTCATATTCCGATTGCATTTTACTGTACGATGTTTACCGTTTCTCCGGAAGGCTTTGATGCAGAGCTTGTTATGAAGGGAAAATCCGCGGTCGCCGCTTATATTCGGGACATTAACCAACGCGGCAATGAAGCCGCTCCCAAAGAGATACAAAGTCTTCCTACATTGCAGTTGATCAATGAAGCCTTTGCACGAGGAATTCGCTTTTTGCCGGTTAGCCTGGAAAAGTCGACAGCTCGGGAATATACACCCGAAAACGGCAGGATTCGTATGCCATTCAGTGCTTTGCCGGGTGTTGGAGAAAACGCGGCTGCGGCAATTGTACAAGCACGAGAAGCAGAACCGTTTTTCTCCGTGGAAGATTTGCAGACACGCTCAAAGGTAACCAAATCCATTATCGAAATTTTGCGTCGAAACGGTGTTCTGGACGGACTTTTTGAAACCGATCAGTTGACATTGTTCTAAGGAACCGCTGATTTATTCGGCGGCACATCTTCGGCACATCTTTTTCCTTCTGCTTCTTGCCGAAAAACGCGAAGTACCTCCAGTACATCTTGCGTTTTTCGCAA
>CAZMAZ010000030.1:0-6500 GCA_964564255.1 uncultured Clostridium sp.
TATAGTATACTGTTAGGGAGGCGCGTATCGAAAGCGGATTGGAAACAGATTGGAAACAGATTGGAAGCCAACTGTCATCGTTGCACTTTCGGTACCGGATTCCGTATCAAACCGCCTGTGGCGGGAAAACATAACCGGAGAGGATCCCTTTCACATTTGCCAAAATGTCAAAACACGGGCAACGGTTCTTTTTGTACCGATAGCAGGATGTCTCGGCAGCGGACTGTCGAAGCCCTTGTTTTTTGCTCGGACTCTTCTTCGACATGCGGCGATGTCGCCTTACGGGATGCTCACAAATCTTTATACTTAAAAAATAAAAATCAGAAACAAAAAGGAGAACACCAAAATGTATCAGGTACAAAAGAGAAACGGGAAAACAGTTGCATTTGATCTGAGTAAAATCTCGGGAGCCATTACACTGGCGTTTGATGCTCTGGAAAAGCAGTACAACCAAAGCATTATCGACATGCTTGCTCTGCGAGTTACGGCGGATTTTGAGCCGAAAATCAAAGACGGCTTGATTGCCGTTGAGGATATTCAGGACAGCGTGGAGTCTGTTTTGTCGCAAGCCGGTTACGGCGATGTTGCCAAAGCCTATATTCTCTACCGCCGCCAACGCGAAAAACTGCGTAATATGAAAAATACGGTACTGGATTACAAGGAGCTTGTTGATCAGTACCTCGGCGCAAATGACTGGAGAGTCAAGGAAAATTCCACAGTTACCTATTCGGTCGGCGGTTTGATTCTGTCAAACTCGGGTGCCATTACCGCCAACTATTGGCTGAGTGAGGTTTATGATGACGAAATCGGAAACGCACACCGCAATGCCGATATTCACATTCACGATTTGTCCATGCTGACCGGATACTGTGCGGGCTGGTCCTTGAAACAGCTGATTGTGGAAGGCCTGGGCGGCGTACCCGGTAAAATTTCCTCCGCTCCCGCCGCACATCTCTCTACGCTTTGCAATCAGATGGTAAACTTCCTCGGCATTATGCAAAACGAATGGGCAGGCGCACAGGCATTCTCTTCCTTTGATACTTACCTTGCGCCGTTTGTCAAGGCGGACCATCTTCCCTACCGTGAAGTGAAGCAGTGCATCCAATCCTTTATTTACGGCGTCAATACGCCTTCCCGTTGGGGAACGCAGGCGCCCTTTACCAACATTACCCTGGACTGGACGGTGCCCAACGATTTGGCGGAATTGAATTGTATTGTCGGCGGCAAGGAGCAGCCCTTCAAATACAAGGATTGCGTTGAAGAAATGGCAATGATCAACAAGGCATTTATCGAGATTATGATTGAAGGCGATGCCAACGGTCGCGGTTTCCAATACCCGATTCCCACCTATTCCATTACCCGCGATTTTGACTGGTCGGATACCGAAAACAACCGTCTTTTGTTTGAAATGACCGCAAAATACGGCACACCGTATTTTTCTAACTATATCAACAGTGACATGGAGCCGTCCGATGTTCGTTCCATGTGCTGCAGATTGCGTCTGGATTTGCGTGAATTGCGTAAAAAATCGGGCGGCTTCTTCGGTTCGGGCGAATCGACCGGTTCTATCGGTGTTGTTACCATCAATATGCCCCGTATCGCTTATCTTTCGGAAAATGAAGAAGAATTTATGAAGCGTCTGGATAAGCTGATGGATATTTCCGCGCGTTCGCTTAAAATCAAACGTACCGTGATTACGCGTCTTTTGGAAAACGGTTTGTATCCGTATACGCGTCGCTATCTCGGAAAATACGATAACCACTTCTCTACCATCGGTCTTGTCGGTATGAACGAAGCGGGACTCAATGCCAAGTGGATTCGTGCGGATATGACGCATCGGGAAACGCAGGAATTCTCTAAACGCGTACTCAATCATATGCGCGAACGGCTTTCGGATTATCAGGAAGAGTACGGCGATCTTTACAACCTGGAGGCTACGCCCGCAGAGGCAACCTCCTACCGTTTGGCAAAGCACGATGCCAAAATTTTCGGCGGAAAGATTATCACAGCCGCCGAAAAATCCGGTACGCCTTACTATACCAACAGCTCGCACCTGCCTGTCGGCTATACCGATGACATTTTCGCGGCGCTGGATATTCAGGACGAACTGCAAACCCTTTACACCTCGGGTACCGTCTTCCATGCTTTCCTCGGCGAAAAACTGCCCTCTTGGGAATCTGCCGCCGCACTGGTGCGCAAAATTGCCGAAAATTATAAATTGCCTTACTACACCATGTCTCCGACCTATTCCATTTGCAAGAATCACGGCTATTTGAGCGGCGAAGTCTATGTTTGCCCCGATTGCGGTGAAAAGACCGAGGTTTACAGCCGCATTACCGGCTATTATCGCCCCGTGCAAAACTGGAATGACGGTAAAGCGCAGGAATTTAAGGACCGTCGTGTTTACAATATCGGACGTTCCGAGCAGCTGCATCCCGAGCTTGGTGTCAGCGATGCGGAGAAAGCGACAGCCGAACCCGCTGTCTGTGAGCAAAACGCCGTATCCGCGGAAACCGAACGCTTGCTGTTTACCTCCCGTACCTGCCCCAACTGTCGCATGGCGGTTGTTGCGCTGGATCAGGCGGGCATTGCGTATCGCAAGCTGTTGGCGGACGAGAATGTGGATTTGGTTGAAGAATACGGCATCAAGATGGCGCCTACGCTTGTCGTGGTGAAAGCTGACGGAACGGCTGAAAAAATCAGCAATCTTTCCAATATTCAAAAGTATATCAGAGAACAAAACGATTGATTTTTCAATCGCCTCTCAACGGAAAGGATTTTTGTATGTATGATATAGTGATTGTCGGCGCAGGCCCTGCGGGGCTGACCGCCGCACTCTACGCGCGCAGAGCGGAAAAAAGCGTTTTACTGCTGGAAAAAGAAACCTTTGGCGGACAGATTACCTATTCGCCAAAGGTAGAAAACTTCCCTACCGTTTTACAACTCTCGGGAAATGAATTGGCGGAACGGATGCTGGATCAGGTGCTTGCCCACGGCGCGGAAGCCGCGGCGGGCAATGTGACCGCCGTGCGGCGCGGCAACGGTTGCTTCTCGGTTGTGACCGAGGACGGCGAATATTTGACCCGCACGGTCATTTTGGCAACCGGTTCCCATCACCGATTGCTCGGTTTGGACGGTGAGCAGGAATTGATCGGAAACGGTATTTCCTTCTGTGCGGTATGTGACGGTGCCTTTTATGCCGATAAGACCGTGGCGGTCATCGGCGGCGGAAATACCGCTTTGCAGGAGGCATTGATGCTTGCGGACGGCTGTAAAAAGGTTTTTGTTGTGCAAAATTTGCCGATGCTGACGGGTGAGGCAAAATTGATACGTCTTTTGGAAAAGAAACCGAACGTCGAACTGATTTTGCACACGGTTGTGGAAGAATTGATCGGTGAAAAAGAGCTGCACGGATTGATTTTGCGCGATACCGAAAGCGGAGAGCGTTCCCGACTTGAAATTGACGGTGCCTTTGTTGCCATTGGGCAGGTGCCGGAAAATCAACCGTTTGCTGAGCTTGTTTCTCTTGATGAGCGGGGGTACATTGATGCGGGTGAGGATTGCATAACCGATTGCGAGGGCATTTTTGTTGCGGGTGACTGCCGCCGTAAGGCGGTGCGTCAGGTTGCCACCGCGTGCGGAGACGGTGCGGTTGCCGCACTTGCCGCTTGCAAATATTTGGAGGGAGTAACGGGATGAAAACACTGAAATACTGTCTCGATTGTCGTGCGCGCGTCTCTTCTGCGGAAGAATCCTGCCCGTTTTGCGGCGGGGCGCTGGGAGACCTTTTGCCGGGCGCGCAAAATGCAGATGTGGAACCGGTTCCGCCCGAAATGGTTTCGGCAGGGCTTTCCCGCAGAGAATTTTTTGAGCAGTGCATGGATGTACGCGACAAAGCGTCTATCCGCGCCGCCGCCAATTTTCTGCTTTTTGCCGTCTTTTTGTCGGTCTTGACAATCGGCGAGCCGATTTTGCAATTGCCTGCGATTTGTTCGACGGTTGTGCTCGCGATTCTTTCGGTGATTGCCTTCTTTACTTACAACTTTTGGATTGCCGCGGTTGCGACTGTTTTGTGTACTGCGGATGTGGTTGTCGGTTATATTCTGTACGGAACGCCTCTGCTTGCGCTGGCGCTTATCGGCACGGTATATGCGGCGTATCGCTTCTTCCCCTTTTCGCGCGCACTTCGTGCTTATAAAAAAGCGGGAGAAGCGGAAAAGGGACGCGGCGGCAGCGGTGGTACGGAGCGATACAAGCCTTATCCCGTAGCGGTTAAGATTTTGATTCCCGCGCTGTTTTTGGCACTGACGGTTGCATGCGGCATTTTCCTTTACGGCAAGGAGCATACCGAATATGAAAAATACAAGGACTTTTCACTCGGGGCATGGAACGAAAACACCTACGAAAACACGTTTGCCGGGGTTTCGTTTACACTGCCGTCCGATTGGACGCGTGCGGACGATGCGGCGTTGAAAGAAAAAAATGACGCCTCTTTCCCTGCTACCAAGGAAACCGAGGCACGCTATTGCTATTGGTTGTACGGGCAAGACGGTGCAGAAGGGTATTTGGAGCTTTACAAGCAGTCGCACGAAAATTATACGGCTGAGGATTATCTTGATGTCGTTTACCAAAATCGAAAGGCGACTTACGATGAAAACGGTGTGCAGGCATATGTATTCGGGCAGAATTATACGGTTGATTGGAACGGACAGACCTATGCCGTTATGGCGTTTTACACCGCCGATCAGCAACAAAACGGTTACCATGTGATTATGGCACGCACCTATTACAAATACACGGTAATTATGGAAATGACGGCACCGACTGTCGAAAGCATGCAAGCGGCGCTTTCCGCGTTTTCGATCGAAGGGGTCAGCGTCCCCGAGGGACAAGGGACATGATTTCTTTACTTGCCGCCACGGCTTGGGCGCTTTTGTGCCGAGAAATATATGCTCTGTTTGGTCGGTTGGTAAGCGGACAGCCTGTGTGGCTTCTACTAATGGGGTCAGGGGTGATCCTGACCCTTTTGCCGCTTTCCTATTTTCTGCTTCCCAAGCCGAAAGCCTTGGCAGAAACGGATTTGCGATTGCACGCAGTGTCACAAACGGCACGAAAAAAAGCGCATCCCGCGGTCGAATACAGCATCGGCTTGCTTTTGGGTGCGCTTCTTTTCTTTTTTGTTGTTGCTTTGATGGCATTTTCCTGTCAAATTTCGTGGAAGTCGACAACTGACGCAGAGCTGCCGTCTTTACTGCTTTATGCGTTTGCTTTTCTTTTGCAAGGGTTCGGAGAAGAGGTTTTGTGCCGTGCTTTCTTGTTTCGATATGCCCGTGCATGCTTCGCATCCGCTCGTTACGGATCTGCCTTTGCCGCGTTGTATTCCGCAGGCGTATTTGCTCTCTTTCATATTGGCAACAAAGGCATTTCTCCGATTGCCCTTCTAAACGTATTTTTATTCGGTATTTTGGCAGCGCTTCTATATGCAGGTCGCGAAGGTCTCTTTTTGTGTGCCGCCGTTCACGGTGCGTGGAATTATGTACAGGGATGTATTTGCGGATTCCCTGTCAGCGGCATTACAGACCTGCCCTCTCTGTGCACGATTGATGCATACGAAACATCTTTCTTATTTCAAAACGGGCAATTCGGACCCGAGGGAGAGCTTTGCGTTACCGTTGTATTCGGAATTGCAATTCTGCTTTTGGGTTTGCTTTACAAATTGGCAAAAACAGTCAAGCCGTATTCGCACAGTGCGTGATCCTCTTCTCCGGTTCCGCCGCTGATTCCCAGTCCGCCGACCAGAACCCCGCCGATATAAAGCGGGACACCGCCGCCGAAGGTAATGACTTTGTCCAGCTTCTGCAAGCCGTAAAAGGTTTCGCCCGGCTGAACCAATGCGGACAGCTCCATGGTGGACATCTTAACGGCAACCGCCGTATATGCTTTTTTGACCGCAACGTCAAAGCTGACAAGATAGGAGCCGTCCATTACGTGTACCGCAATCGGATTTCCCTGCGCGTTGCAGACGGCAATGACCGCCGCTTTTCCTTGTGCTGCGGCATAGGTTTCGATTTCCTGTATCAACCGTTTGGCGCGTTCCAATGTGAGCAGTCCGCCGCCACCCAAACGTGAAAGGACGGCGTCCACAATCCGTTCGGTTTCGTTTTGTGCGGCGGTATTGCCGACCGCTGTTTTTGCCGATTCCGTGCCGTTTTGCCGATACGACGCGGCATCGGTACCGAGCGAGCGCATTGCTCCGCCGGGGGCATCCGCCTCTGCAAAAGCGGCGGCGGCATAAAACAAATCGGAAAGTCTGTTTATGTATTTTACGGTATTCGGATGCAGGGCGGTTCGTTTTCCTGCGGCAATCACCGCGCGTTCGGTGCGGCGAGACAAAGCCCAGAGGCGAATCAGTTCCGCAGAGAGCGGAGATTGTCCGACTGCCTGCGTCGGTGTCTCGGTGCCGCTCCACAAATCGATTTGTTTTTCAATACTTGCAATTT
>CAZMAZ010000030.1:6600-14893 GCA_964564255.1 uncultured Clostridium sp.
GTCGGTGTCTCGGTGCCGCTCCACAAATCGATTTGTTTTTCAATACTTGCAATTTGCGCTTCGGGCAAAACATGGCGTGCAATGTCGTTGACCGTCAAAGCATCGGCAATCGTTCGCAGGTCGTTTGGCACGGTTTGTGCCAACTCCCGTACTACCGAAGCGCGCGGATAAGAAGCGCGCAACACGCCGAGGCTTGCGATCAGCTCATCGATTTCGCCAATTGCGGCAATGCGTTCATCCGCCTTGGATACGAGAGAGGGACTGCCCATTCCCGTGGTTCCGCGATCGCCTTTTCCTGTATATGTTTTCATTTACTTTCTCCGTTTTTCGGTTCCCCGTTTTGTGGTTCGGTTTCGGTATTCTGCTTCAACTGACTGAGTTCCGCCAAAAAGGTGTCCACATCGGTAAATTCTCGATACACCGATGCAAACCGCACATAGGCAACATGGTCTCGCTTTTTGAGACCGCGCATCACCATTTCCCCTATCTCACTGGTGCTGACCTCCTGACGCAACCCGTTTTGGAGGTCGTTTTCAATTTCCGCAACAATTTCTTGCGCATTGACCGGGCGCTTTTGCGTCGCTTTCATGATTCCCGCAAGCAATTTCTGCTCGTCAAACAGCTCACGCGTGCCGTCTTTTTTGCGCACAATAATCTGCAGGGTCTCTTGCACCTCAAAGGTGGTAAACCGTCTGCCGCATGCCTCGCATTCACGGCGACGGCGGATACTGGAGCCGTCGGCAGTCGGGCGCGAATCTATCACTTTGCTTTCGGGAAAACCGCAAACAGGACACTTCATAAACGTCATTCCTTTCAACTCATAATCAACCAAGTTATATTATAACACAGTTTTTTATAAAAGTAAAGAGGAAAATAACATTTTTTGCTTGGAATTACTTGCAAAATGCACATTTTCGTAGTATAATTGAATTTGAGATAAAGGGAACGCCCTATATTTTACGACCGCTGTTCCCAAACGAAACGAAAGGCATACGGACACAGTGCCGATGAAGGGTGAAAAACAATGATGGGACCGCCCCCCGGAATGCGATTTGAATATCAAAAAACACCGCGCCCGCGCACATTGCGCGAGCTGCCCGGGTATTTGCGAACCGTTATCGGCGGATTTATGCACCGTCTTTTCTATATCTTTCGACTGGTATGGGAAACCGGACCTTGGATTTTGATTTTGATGAGTATTATAGCGCTTTTGCGCGGGCTTTTGCCGGTGGTCGGTGCCTATATTTCGGGGGCAATTCTCGATGCCCTGCAAGCTGCCTATCTTTCGCCGACGACTGACCTTTCCTCTTTTTTGACCTTTTTGCCCGGAGATGCCGTTTCGGTTTTGTTGGGAGCCCCAATGCCGACCGAACAGCTTGCCGGATTGACCTTTTCCCTGCTGCTTTTCTTTTTTGCGCATCAAATCTTGACGCAGCTTTTGAACTGTTTGTCGAATTATGTGACCAAAATCAGCGGCGAACTGGTAGTGCGTCAGGTACGTTTGCGCATTATGGAAAAAGCCAAGACCTTGGATTTGGCATCCTTTGACATGCCGTCCTTTTATGAGAAGCTGGAAAACGCAAATCGCGAGGCGGGCATTCGACCGATTCAGATTCTTTCCGCAACCTTCAATGTTGTCAGCACCCTGATCAGTCTTGTTTCTTATATTGCGATTCTGGTTGCGGTTCCCGGTATGTGGTGGATGGCACCCGCTATGGTTGCGGTATCCGTACCCTCCGCTATTATCAGCTTTTACTACCGTCGGAAAAATTTCAACTACATGCGGCGCCGTTCCAAAGAACGCAGACAGATGGATTACTATGCGGATTTGACCGTTAATAAAGAGCTTGCCAAGGAGGTGCGGATGTTTCATCTTTCGGACACCTTTATCGGCGCTTACAAGGATGTTTTTGCACATTATTTTTCCGGCATCCGTTCCCTGATTTTGCAGGAAAACCTGTGGCAGGCGGGTATTACGGTTGTTTCCGCACTAATCAACTGTGCTTTTTATGCCATGATCGGTTACGGTGTCTTCAGCGGCAATATGAAGCTCGGAGACTATTCCGTGTACACGGTTGCATTGACCGCCATTGCCACCGGTGTTGCATCTCTGATTTCCATTTCTGCCGGTGTGTATGAAGGAACGCTGTTCATCGACAATCTGATTTCGTTTATGGATGAAAAGCAAACCGTCACGCCCCTGCTCTCTGCCGCATGTCCCGTGCCGCGTCAGCCGCAACGGAATCATCCGCATTCCATTTGTTTTGAGCATGTCAGCTTTTGCTATCCCGGAACGCAAAAGAAGGTTTTGGATGACATCAATATCACCGTTCGTCCGGGAGAAACGCTGGTGCTGGTCGGCTTGAACGGCGCCGGTAAAACCACGCTTTTAAAGCTCTTGACAAGACTTTACGATCCGACCGAGGGACGAATTTTGCTTGACGGGTACGATCTGCGCGAATACGATGTGGAAGCGCTTTACCGCTTATTCGGCATTATTTTTCAGGATTTCGGGAAATATGCATTTTCGGTTAAGGACAATATTCGGTTCGGACAGATTAACACCGCCTCCGATGCGCAAAAAATTCAACTGTCTGCGGAGCAGGCGGATGCCGATACCTTTATCGAAAAATTGCCCGACGGTTATGAAACACCCTTGATGCGTATTTTTGAGCCGAACGGAACCGAACTGTCAATCGGACAATGGCAAAAGCTGGCGATTGCACGTGCGTTTTACAGCGATTCCGATATTGTGATTTTGGATGAACCGACCGCTTCGTTGGATCCCTTGGCGGAGCAGGAAATTTTCATGCAATTTGATCGTTTGCGCGCCGATAAGACCACTATTTTTGTCTCACACCGTTTGTCAAGTGCAACGGTGGCTTCCAAAATATTGGTTTTGGAATACGGAAAAATAATAGAAGAGGGGGATCACCGCACATTGATGGACAAGCGAGGACGGTATTATGAACTGTTTTCCACGCAAGCCAAGCGCTACACGGAACAACCTCCTGCGCCGCCACGGCACGCTTCCCCGCCTCCTGTTCCTCCTGTACCTCCTGCGCCGCCGCAAATTTCATAACGGGTTACTGCCCTCTTCCGATTGACCGAAACCGACACGCAAAAGCAATGAAATATCGTACAATTTGCTGTTTTCTCCTGCATTTTGCCGTTTTCTCTTGACAGTACACGATATTTGGCATATAATATTAGGGGTATTTCAAAGGATTGCAGGTACCCGTTAAAAAGTAAAAACAAAGAAAAACAAATCATCCCTGATCAACAAGGTCAGTAACAGAATGGAGATTTTTATGGCACTCAAAGTTGTTAAATTCGGCGGAAGCTCCCTTGCGGACGCGGAACACTTCCGTCAGGTTGCTTCCATCATTCGTTCCGATCCGTCGCGGCGATATGTTATTCCCTCTGCCCCCGGAAAACGAAACGCGTCGGATACCAAGGTAACCGATATGCTTTATACCTGCTACGAAATGATTCGTGCACGGGAATCTATGGAAGCCATTGATGCGTATTATGAAAAAATCGTATGTCGATACAGAGAAATCATCGCGGAATTGGGACTGGATTACGATCTTTCGGGAGAATTTGCCTATGTAAAAAATGCAATGCTCCATGCATCCGGTCGTGATTACGCCGCGTCCCGCGGAGAGTATCTGAACGCTTTGATTTTGTCGAAATATTTGGGCTTTTCCTTTATTGACGCCGAAAACGTGATTTTCTTCCGCGATAACGGAACCTTTGACCAGGAAAAGACCAACGAGGTTTTGCGCGAAGAGCTTCGTCATCACAAGTATGCCGTCATTCCCGGCTTTTACGGTTCCATGCCCAACGGGACGGTCAAAACCTTTTCACGCGGCGGATCGGATATTACCGGCTCGATTGTGGCACGCGCCGCATCGGCGGATTTATACGAAAACTGGACCGATGTATCCGGCTTTATGATGGCGGATCCGCGCCTGGTGGAAAAACCGCTTTCCATTGATACCATTACCTATCGGGAATTGCGTGAGCTTTCCTATATGGGGGCTACCGTTTTGCACGAAGATGCCATTTTCCCGGTGCGAAATGCCGGTATTCCGATCAATATTCGCAATACCAACAAACCAAACGATTGCGGTACCATGATTGTGGCAAGCGCATCCGGCTATGACAGTGAGCATGTGATTACGGGTGTTGCGGGGCGTCGCGGCTTTTCGGTTATTACGGTGGAAAAAGATATGATGAATGCCGAAATCGGGTTCGGTCGCAAATTGCTGGAGGTTTTCGAAGAAAACGATATTGCATTTGAGCATCTGCCCTCCGGTATCGATACCATGTCGGTGATTATCGAAACCTCGGTTTTGGAAGGCAGACGGGATCGCATTTTACAAACGCTTAATCGCCGTTTGCACCCGGACAGCATTGTTGTTGAAGACGGATTGGCACTGATTGCCGTGGTGGGACGCGGCATGGTCAAAGCCAAGGGAACCGCGTTGCGCGTTTTTAATTCACTCGCGGACGCACATATCAATATTCGTATGATTGACCAAGGCTCTTCCGAGCTGAATATCATTGTCGGAATTGAAGAACATGATTATGAAAATGCGGTACGAGCCATCTACCGCGCATTTGTAAAGGACTAAAAAGGAATGAATCTGTTTTTTCGCTATTTACGTCATTATAAAAAAGAGGCGATCCTCGCGCCTCTTTTCAAATTGTTGGAGGCCTGTTTTGATTTACTGGTGCCTGTCGTTGTTGCGTATATGATTGATTACGGCATCGGTGCTGCCAGCGGCGCTCCCGACAAAAGCGTTATTTTTCGCATGTTTCCTCTGTTGATTTTGTTGAGTGTTATCGGGCTTTCCTGTACGCTGGTTGCGCAATATTACGCGGCGCGCGCCGCTGTCGGTTGTTCCACGCGGCTTCGGCACGATCTGTTTGCGCATTTGCAACATTTTTCTTATACGGATACCGATGCTGTTGGCACATCCGCTATGGTAACGCGGATTACAAGTGATGTCAATCAGGTGCAATCCGGTATCAACATGTCGCTTCGGTTGCTTTTGCGATCGCCTATCATTGTTTTCGGCGCCGTGATTATGGCATTTACCATTTGCCCTTCTCTTGCCTGGATTTTTGTCGTGGCGGTTCCGATTTTGGCGATTATTGTTTTTGCCATTATGCTTGCGGGCATGCCGCTGTATCGCAAAATTCAGGGGAAGCTGGACGATGTAACCGCAAAAACACGGTCGACACTGGAAGGTGTTCGCGTGATTCGCGCATTCGGTATGGAAGAGAGACAGGTTGCGGATTTTCGAGAAACCAACCAAGCGCATACGCGACTGCAAAAATTCACGGGACGAATTACGGCACTGATGAATCCTTTGACCTTTCTTGTGGTAAACAGTGCTTTGATTGCCATTATTTATTTCGGCGGTTTGCGTGCAACGGTAGGCGGTGCGACCCAGGGGGAAATTATTGCACTGACCAATTATATGTCGCAAATTTTGGTGGAGCTGGTCAAGCTCGCAAATTCTGTTTTTACGGTAACAAAGGCTTGTGCTTGCGCCAATCGAATTGATGCCGTACTGCAGAGAGATGTGGGACAAGCCGTGACCGAAAGCAAGGATGCGGCAAATGACGGTACGGCGGTTACCTTCTCGGATGTTTCGGTCACATATGCCAATTGTACGGCACCCACGCTGTCGCATATTTCCTTTTCGGTACCGAGCGGACAAACTGTCGGGATTATCGGAGGAACCGGTGCGGGAAAAAGTACGCTTGTCAATTTGATTCCCCGCTTTTATGAGGCAACCGAGGGACAAATTACGGTTTTCGGTAAAGATGTAGCCTCGTATTCTCCCGATTTGCTTCGCAAAAAAATTGGAGTTGTTCCGCAAAAAGCGGTGCTGTTTCGCGGAACCGTGCGTTCCAATATGCAATGGGGAAAAGAGAATGCAACCGACCATGAAATATGGGAAGCACTTGCCCTGGCGCAAGCAGAAGAATTTGTTCGCAAGCTGGACGGCGGACTGGATGCTGCGGTGGAACAGGGTGGACGTAATTTCTCGGGCGGTCAGCGGCAAAGATTGACAATTGCACGTGCGCTGGTCGGGAAACCGCCGATTCTGATTTTGGACGACAGTGCTTCCGCATTGGATTTTGCAACCGACGCGCGTTTGCGTCATGCATTGCGCACGCTTCCCTATCATCCGACCGTTTTCATTATCTCACAGCGCACCTCTTCCATTCATACTGCCGATCAAATCTTTGTCTTGGATGATGGCGAACTGGTTGGGCACGGTACGCATGACCAATTGCTTGCAACCTGCCCGGTTTATCATGAAATTCATGCATCGCAGTTTAAAGGAGGGAAAACCGAATGAGTAAAAAGGGTTCTGTTTTGCGGCGGGTACTCGGTTATTTGCGGCACAATAAAATTTATTCCTTGCTTTCCCTCTTGTTTGCAACGGTTTCGGTTCTCGGAACGCTCTACATTCCGATTTTGACGGGAGATGCCATTGACTGTATTGCGGAAGGTACGGTTGACATGGAAAGCATGATTGCGATTCTTTTGAAAGCCATGTTAATCATCGGGGGGGTTGTATTGGCGCAGTGGCTTATGAATGTTTGCAACAATCGCATTACCTTTGAAATTGTCCGCCAAGTGCGGCAGGATGCGTTTGAGCGCATTCAGAAGCTCCCTTTGTCCTATCTTGACGCCCACCCGATCGGAGATACGGTCAGCCGCGTGATAGCAGACGCAGATCAATTTACCGACGGTTTGCTTATGGGCTTTTCGCAGTTTTTTACCAGTATTTTGACCATTGTCGGCACACTGGTTTGCATGTTGCTTTTGGAATGGCGAATTGCCTTGATTGTGGTGGTTTTGACGCCGCTTTCCCTGTTTGTCGCCTCTTTTATTACCAAGAAAACCTATCATTTATTCAAACGGCAGGCATCTGTTCGCGCCGAACAAACCGCATTGATCGATGAAATGCTGCAAAATCATAAAACCGTGACCGCGTTTTGCTACGAGGAACGCGCTATGGAACAGTTTGATGAAATCAACCGACGCTTGGAAGCCTGCTCCAGACGTGCGATATTCTTCTCTTCTCTGCCCAATCCGACCACGCGGTTTGTCAATAATCTTGTTTATGCGGCGGTTGCCCTTTCCGGTACCCTTATTTGTATTGCATCGGGCGGCATTCTTTCTACGGGATTGACGGTAGGTGCGCTTTCGGTAATGCTCAATTACGCGGGACAGTATACAAAACCGTTTAACGAAATTTCCGGTGTTGTGACCGAATTGCAAAATGCGCTTGCCTGTGCCGACCGTCTCTTCTCCTTAATCGATCAGCCCTGTGAGGTGCCGGATGACGACTGTGCGCGCGTGATGGATAAGGAGGAAGCGAATGGAGCGGTGACGTTTCATCATGTTTACTTTTCCTATCGAGAGGATCGTCCGTTGATTCGTGATTTTGACCTTAGCGTCGACTACGGGAAACGGGTTGCCATTGTCGGTCCGACCGGTTGCGGCAAAACCACCTTAATCAATCTCCTAATGCGCTTTTACGATGTAAACGACGGTAGTATTTCCTTTTGCGGGACCGATATTCGCAAAATCACGCGTCACAGTATGCGTGCCTGCTACGGCATGGTGTTGCAGGATACTTGGCTGATGCCGGGAACGGTGCGTGACAATATTGCAATCGGTGCGCCAAATGCCACCGAAGAAGAAATTGTGGCGGCGGCAAAAGCCGCGCACGCACATTCCTTTATTCGCAGATTGCCAAACGGTTATGATACCGTAATCGGGGAGGATGGCGGTTCCCTTTCGCAAGGACAAAAACAGCTTCTTTGCATTGCGCGTGTTTTCCTTTGCTTGCCGCCGGTGCTGATTTTGGATGAGGCGACCTCTTCCATCGATACACGTACCGAAATGAAGATTCAAAATGCATTTGCCGTGCTTATGCAAGGGCGCACCTCGTTTGTGGTCGCGCACCGCCTCTCAACCATTCGCGAAGCGGATTTGATTCTTTGTATGAAGGACGGGCAAATCGTCGAAATGGGTAATCATGAAACGCTTATGAAAAAAGACGGATTTTACGCGCATCTGTATAATAGCCAGTTTGAGGCATAAATAGCAAACAAATATTTGTTCCCAAGGCTGCCTTGTACCGTACAAACGGTGCGAGGCGGCTTTTTCGGTTTTATGAGCCAAATTCGGGTGTTTTTTCTCGCAAAAAGGTTGCACCGATGCGTTTTTGGGATAAAATAAAAGGAGGGGAAAATA
>CAZMAZ010000031.1:0-14363 GCA_964564255.1 uncultured Clostridium sp.
CAGAAAGGATTGTGTAATTGAATCTTCGGCTGGGGGATGATTTAATTATACCAGGAACAAAATGGACAAGAGAACGATTTATTTTTTGCTCGACACCTCGGGATCGATGAAAGATTGTAAAACACATACTCGTGCAAGCTCAATCAATGAGGTAATGAAGGCACTATTTGCTACCTTAAACGATGACTTAGACAGCGCCGGAAATGCAAAAGTCGAAACAGATGTAGCGGTTTTATGCTTTTCAAGTTTTGAAAAGGTTTGGTATGTACCCAAAACTCCTCTGAATAGACTGGGTGCACAATCTTGGCAGGAAATTGGTCAATCAAAGTTTACTGGAACGACGCCTACAGGAGAGGCGATCAAAATGCTTGTCGACGATATGAAGGAGGCAACAAAGGAAGCTACATTAAATGAATGGAAAGTTCTGCCTGCGGTAATTTTCTTGATTTCTGATGGAGAACCGAATGATGGGAATCCGACATACGAAGAAACATTGGAATATGGAGAACCGAATGACGGGAATCCGACATACGAAGAAACATTGGAATATGGAGAAGGTGGCAAGGCAACAAACCCAAATTACTGTGCTGAATTTCGAAATGCTAATCGAATTGCTATTGCAATTCAACCAGATGATAGCGGCAGAAGATCTTTGCAAAAATTTGGTCGGATAAGAAAATCGCTTCAAGAAAGTGTTCAGCCATATTATGAACAATCAGACGAAGATCTCGCGAAGGGTTTGTTAACGCTTATCAAACATGTTACCATATCTGCAACCCAACAATAATTACAAAAAGGGACTGTTTCAAATGTTCTGATAATTGCATTTGAAACAGTCTTTTCGGAAGGAGATGAAAATTATCATGTCTGATGTTGAAATCATTCAAAATATTATTGGCTTTATTGAAAATATGCCTACTGTCAATATGACAGAGATTCAAAATTATTATTTCCAATGTTTTGGCAATAACTATGGACCAGAATCTATGAAAGAATTTATTTCGGGAAATTGCGATGAAACAATAAAACATAATTTGGCACTCGTTTACGGCATAATTTTTTGTGTTTCTGAAAAGAGACCTCAAGAAATATGGCAAAATGAACTCATAGACATTGATAATGTTTTAGATGAAAGAGTGAAGGAAACTCTTCAGAAAAAATTAAGACAATATTCCACAAGCTTAAGTGTATTAATGAGAGGATATTTTGAAATCATTGAAACTGGAATGAGAGGAATTTTGACTCAAAAATTGATGGATGTCAGTAAGATAAAAAATGGATTATTGATGGAACTGCTTACAGAAGTGGCTATATTCAAAGATGGATCTTCTAAAGCAGGATGGAATAAAGATAAATGGATGAGGTTTTTGAAAAGGGAAAAACATAATTGCGAAATAAGAGGTCAATCCCTGGTTCGATATCAAGAGGTTGGGAATTGGGAACTTTATGCTGTTACAGTGCAAGGAAGTACTCATGAGAAATGTGATGATAATACCTTAATTAGACCAATTGGAAAAGACGCTTGGTTTTGTTGTTCTGCCGATGGTGTAAGTAGTGCTTCCAATTCTCATATCGGATCAAAGTTTGCGGCCGAGGCATTTAGTTGCGAAATAAAAATCGCCTATGATAAATATATGGTGAAACGTAAGCAAGTGGGAAAATTCATGGAATATATTCGGTTTTCCTTGGCAAAAGATTCCGCCCGAAATTGGATGAGAAAGATTCAAAGACAAAGCAAAACAAAAGAAATTCGTTTTGAGGATTATTCGACAACATTTTTGTTCGCTTTTGGATGCTCTAAATTTATTGTGTGTGGTATGATTGGAGATGGAATTTATATTGTAGAAAAAAAGAAAAGTATTTAGAAACTGAATATGGATACTTTGAATTGAATGATGGAATCTCATCGGGAGCGTCAAGAGTAAGCAGGCCTCAACGTGTCAATGATTTACTTAATAATCCCAACGCTATGCAATTTGCTTTCTTTTCGCCAGAAGAAGTTTCCGGGATCATGTTGACGTCTGATGGCGCAAACGCTTTGATGTACAAAAACATCGATGGGGTTTTATTTTCAAGGCTATCCAAGTTATCTAATGCAGAAATAATTATGTCAAATTTAAGAAACGACAATGTTTCCTGCAACGACCAACTGTATCAGATGTGTTTGAAATATTCAGCTCAAGGTTCATATAGCGGTGGGAGCGGAGATGATTGCTCGTTAGTATATATTAAGTACAAACAGGAGAAATAAAAATGGATATAGGCGATCAAATTGTTTGTCAAGGAAATAATACATCCAAAATATTCACAATAATGGGTAGATTAGGGGAAGGAGGGCAAGGGATCGTTTGGATTGTTGAAGATGAAAACGGCAGAGAATATGCATTTAAGGTTATTGTGGAATCAAACGATCAGATAAGACAATCCAAAATCAATAATATCAAAAGATTGCAAGACCGAGGACCAATGTTGCAAGGTACCTTAAAAAATAACAGAAACTCTTTTAATGTTGCACTACCATTTTTTACATATAAAAAAATGGAGAATTTGGTTACATTATGAATTTATACCGTGGAGAAACCATAGCAAAAATGATGAGGAATGGACTGTTCAATGAAATGAAGAAGGTGGATAGGGTAGCTATAGCCTATAAAATTTTGATAGCTGCACGTTGGATAAGTACGAACGGTTTATGTTATCAAGATTTTAGTTCCGGTAATTTTTTGTATGAATATGAATCGGCAGAAAAGGCCAAAGGAATTGTATCTGTTATTGATTGTGATAATTTGGCTACTAATGCTGCTATAAATGAAGGTATAGTACCTTTGGTAAAAGGAACCGGCTTTTATTCAGCACCAGAGATTGCTTTTGGCAACAGTCCTCCATCGACAGAAACGGATAAATTTGCGCTTGCAACATTGTTCTTTCAGATTATGACTGGTTCAATTGATTCACCATATCATGGGAGATGTATGGCTAATACTTTTTCAGGATTTTTTCCATCAAGCATGTCCGAGGCGGCAGAACTCACCATAGAAAATGGTTTTTCAACTAATTGGTTAACTTTTATTTTTGATCATAATGGAGTTGATAATCCAATTTGGGGGCCAAGAGATGAAAAAGAAATGATTCAACGCAATTGGAATGCTATTCCGACAGAAATACAAGCATTATTCTGCCAAGCATTTCAAAATCCATTCAATAATGTTGTCAACAGGAGAAACGGGCGACCTGAGTTAGATAACTGGAAAAAGGGAATTTGAAGCAGTTATTGAAGGAAGACGTGCACAAGTACAACTAATTCGTTATGTGAATAATACAAGAGAATTGATAACTATTCCGCATGCCTTTTCTCTGGGTACAATTGACAAAGATGGAGATCAATACACTTTTCGTTCAAATTGTGTATTTCGAATTGAGTATTGTATCGAAAGATAAGTAGGATGGCTTGAATGGAATCAAACTGTTAATTTTAGCGATGAAATAACATTGAATCGTTGGGGAAGTGGAAGTGATGAAAACTTTACATTTAAGATTTCTGAATAAAAAATAAAGTTATAAATGAAGAAGGGATGTGGCAATTTATATGCCAGAGGCATTTATCAATAGTATTATTATAGGCATAATAGATTGGATTATAATAGTAATCATAATAATTTGGCTCATAATAAAAAAGATTAAGAACAAGAATGGTTCCGAATTGTTAAAAAACAAGTTTGCCAAATATGACTTTGTAAATCAATATTTCCAGATAAAAAGCCGAGAATTTGAGGAACGAATTAAAAGAATAACTCACTTGTCTCAAGACTATAGAGAAGAAATTTCCGAAGATATATGCATCAATGTACACGAATGGGGGATATACGAGGGGAATGGAGGTTTTTGTATAAATTGGGTAGACACATACCATTTAAAAAAATTGAGCAATTCCGAATGTAAGGCCATGGCATATCTTATTGCGGAAAATGTAATTGCTGATATAAAAAAAGACCTTCCCTTGGTTGACACTCATGTTAAACCCGTTCTTTCTGTAGAGCCGCAATTCGACGATTCATCTGTTGGAGAATTGCGTATAGTATATAAAGCCAAAAATTCTCTCTACATAAAACCGAGATCCTGGTAATGAAACGAAAGAGACAATACATTGACCGAAATCGCAACAAAAGCAAAATAATCATCTTAAAACATTAAATACACCCCTTGTTTCAAAATCTCATCCGATCGAATTCTCGGCGTTTTAAAACCATGGTTTTCCATGCGTTGCGCCGAGGATTTGGTCGGATTTTAGTTTTTGCCACATTTGGAGGATTACGATGGATGCTTTTTAATTGTTCCCCCTTTTGATTCATTGGAATTGGACGGAAAATGAAAAATATCTTGACACGGTATACAAAATGCGCTATAATGATAGGGAAACAATGTATGGCAGAGAGAGGTATTATGAGCAAAATCAAGCATTTTCACGGCGGGGTTCATCCCGCAGACCATAAAACGGAAACGAAAGATTTGCCGATTGTTCGATTGTTGCCGGGGGAGGTTTTATCCTATCCGATTTCCCAACATATCGGGGCGGCGGCGATCCCGTGTGTTAAAGCGGGAGAACATATCAGGCGTGGGCAAGTAATTGCGAAGGCAAACGGATTTTTCTCTGTACCGATTCATTCCGCGGTATCGGGAAAGGTGCGGGAAATAACGTCTGTATGGACGGCACGCGGAGAAAAATGTGATGCCGTTGTTATTGAAAACGATGGAGCATATGATACAATCCCGACATACGGTATGGATCGAGATCCGGCTCTTCTGACAGCCGAGGTGATTCTTGATCTTTTGCAGCAGTCCGGTGTTGTCGGTATGGGAGGCGCAGGTTTTCCATTGCATGCCAAACTCAAGGTTCGCGAGCCGGACGCGATACAAATGTTTATTGTCAACGGCGCTGAGTGCGAACCGTATTTAACCTGTGACCATCGTTTGATGATGGAACGAGCCGAATCGCTTTGTCGCGGAATTTTATTGCTTTTGCGTTTATTCCCATCTGCGGAAGCAGTGATTGCATTGGAAGAAAATAAGCGGGAAGTTGCCGCTTATTTACAGGATTTGTTTGCTTGTGAGAGGCGTATACGCATTGCGCTTTTGCCGACTCGTTATCCGCAGGGCGGGGAGCATATGCTGATTTATGCACTCACCGGACGCAGATTGCGTGCGGGGCAGTTGCCGTTTGATCTCGGCTGTGTTGTGGTCAATGTTGCTTCCGTAATTGCGGCGGATGATGCACTGGAACATGGAATGCCGCTGACAGAGCGTGTTATGACGCTTTCGGGAGATGCCATTGCCAAACCGTGCAATCTGTCGGTCAGTATCGGAGATTCGCTTGCACATGTGATTGCCGCTGCCGGCGGCTTTTCCACACAACCGCAAACATTGATTGCAGGCGGACCGATGATGGGAACCACTCTTTTTACAACAGAGATACCGATCACCAAGACATTTTCCGGGCTTCTTGCGTTTCAGCATGTGCAAAAGCCGCGCGCGGCAGCTACTGCATGTATTCGTTGCGGAGCCTGCGTACGCGTTTGTCCCGAAAAATTGATTCCGCAGGCATTGGCGCAGTCTGCCGATCGCAATTTAACAGAACGCTTTATAGCAGGACACGGACTTTCTTGTATTGAATGCGGATGCTGTGCATACAGTTGCCCTGCAGGACTTCCGCTTGTTCATTCGATTCGATACGGAAAGCGTCTTGCACGGAAAGAGAATTTAAGAAAGGAAGGACAAAAGGCATGAATCATTCTTTCGCGGAAAATCAATTGCGTATATCTGCATCCCCGCATTTGCATGCATCCAAAACGACCGGACGGATTATGTTGGATGTCTGTTTTGCGTTGCTTCCCGCATGTGGAATGGGAATATATGCATTTGGAATTTCTGCTTTTCTCGTTCTGTTTTGCAGTGTGTCTTCTTGTGTTTTAACCGAATTTTTGTTTGCCTTGGTTCGTCGCAAGCCACAAACCGTCGGCGATTGCAGTGCAATTGTAACCGGGCTTTTGCTTGGAATGAATTTGCCGTCAACAGTGCCGCTTTTTGTGCCGATTCTCGGCGGCGTATTTGCTATGGCAGTGGTTAAATTGCTTTTTGGCGGTTTGGGTCAGAATTTTATGAATCCCGCATTGGCGGCTCGTTGCTTTTTGTTGCTTTCTTTTACGCAGTTGATGACCACATTTCCTTCCGCCTTTCGTACTGTTTTTGCAGCACAGGATGCCGTTTCCGGGGCAACACCACTGGCAGCTTATCAGCCCGGGCAGGAAATTGATCTGTTTCGACTTTTCTTTGATACACATAACGGTTGTATCGGGGAAACTTCTCCGATTGCTATTTTGCTTGGCGCTTTGTATCTGCTGGTTCGACGCGTTATTACCCCTCGTATCCCCGTGATTTATATGGGGACGACAATAGGATTTATTGCTTTGATTCAGGTTATAAACGGAAATGCTGCGCAATTGACTCTCTCTTATTTTTTGGTACAGCTTTGCGGAGGCGGACTCTTACTCGGTGCTTGTTTCATGGCAAATGATTATACCACCGCTCCCATTACACCTTGGGGACAGGTGGTTTATGCAATTCTTTTAGGACTTTTAACCGCTTTGTTTCGTGTACTCGGCTCTTCTGCCGAAGGCGTATCGTATGCCATTATTATCGGCAATTGTGTATCTCCTTTGATTGAGTCTTTTACACGACCCAAGCCGTTTTCCGCTCGACCGGTTAAGGAAGACAAAAGGGAAAAGGGAGGGAAGCAAACATGAACCGTATTTTGAAAAATGCTTTGATTCTTTGTTTGATTACCTTGGTAGCAGGAGTCTCTCTTGCACTTACCTATACCGCAACACGTGATTCCATTCTCAATGCGGAAAAACAGGAAGAAGCAGAAGCCTGTTGTGCGGTTTTTCCGTCTGCGGATTGTTTTACCCTGTGTGAGTTTCCTGCTTTGCCGCAAGAAAAAACTTGGCGTATTGAAGCAATTTACCTTGCATCCGCGAATGAAACGAATTTCGGATATGTGGTACGTGTAATGACAACGCAAGGATACGGCGGGAAAATCGTTTTGGTATTCGGATGTGATTTTGATGGGGTTTTGACGGGATTACGCGTTATTGATGCCGCCAATGAATCACCCGGTCTTGGTGCGCGATGCATGGATTCCGCTTTTTATAAGCAGTTTGATGGGCGATCGACACCGATTATCTATCACAAACAGGGAGGTGACGGCAGTGCGAACAGTATTGATGCAATCAGTGGGGCAACAATTACCACTGATGCCATTACAGAAGCGGTTAATTCTGCCGCTTTATGGCTTGCAGAGCAGGATTTTTCTGCATTTTCATCGACTGTGACCGAAAAGGAGGTGGAAGAAACAAAATGAATCAGAATATGAAAACGCAAAAAGAGCAAAAGAGAAAAAAGGCAGCAAAGAAAACTTTTTCTTTGATTGGAAAAGATTCACCGATTGAGCGGCTTTGGAACGGTATTTGGAAAGAAAATCCGACCTTTGTTTTGTTTCTCGGTATGTGTGCTACGCTTGCCGTTACTACAGATGCAATCAACGGTTTCGCCATGGGGGTGTCGACAGGTGCGGTTTTGGTGCTGTCAAATACCGTAATTTCACTTTTGCGTCGTGTGATTCCGGACAGTATACGAATGCCCGCATATATTGTGATTGTGGCATCTTTTGTTACAGTTGCCGAGCTTTTGATGCATGCATATACACCTGCGCTCTACCGTTCCTTGGGAATTTATATTCCGTTGATTGTAGTTAATTGCATTATTCTCGGACGTGCCGAAGCCTATGCATCCAAACATAAGGTTGTTTCTTCTTTGTTTGATGGACTTGGCATGGGGATTGGTTTTACTGCGGCATTGACCTTGATCGGTCTTTTGCGTGAACTGCTTGGTGCGGGAACTGCGTTTGGAATTCGCATTCTCGGTGATTGGTACACGCCGATTTCTGTTTTTGTTTTGGCACCTGGAGCGTTTTTCGTGCTTGCGGGAATTGCCGCATTGCGAAATTGCAGAAGCGAGAAAAAGGGACGTTCCGTGAAAAACAATACTGTATGTGCAGGGAATTGCAGTATATGCGGAGGAGGATGCGGATTTGCAACTACGCCGTCTGTTGATAAAAATGATATGGCAGGCGGGATACGAAGTAATACAACGGATTCCTCAACGCATTTGCAAAAAACAAGCACGGTCGAGGAGGGAGAGCAATGAAAACGGTTTTGCTTACCATAATAGCGACTGTTTTAATCGATAATGTGGTATTAAGTCAATTTCTCGGATTATGTCCGTTTTTGGGCGTTTCCGGCAAGAAACGGACTGCCGCCGGGATGGGAATCGCTGTTATCTTTGTTATTACACTTTCTTCCCTGGTTACCGCCCTGCTTTATCGATATTTATTGCTTCGCTTGAATTTGGATTATTTGAAAACCATTGTTTTTATCTTAGTGATTGCTGCGCTGGTACAGCTTTTGGAAATGGTATTAAAACGTTTTTTGCCTTCTTTGCATCGTTCTCTCGGTGTCTATCTTCCTTTGATTACCACGAATTGCGCGGTGCTCGGAGTCGCTTTGACCAATGTACAAAACGATTACGGTATCGGCATGAGTGTATTAAACGGATTTGGAACCGCATGCGGATTTGCCCTTGCCATTTTAATCATGGCAGGGATTCGCGAGCGATTGGAAGGAAACGATGTTCCCGCACCGTTTCGCGGTATGCCGCTTGTTCTTGTGACGGCAGGGCTTATGGCAATTGCTTTCATGGGCTTTGCCACGTTGCGATGAAAACAGAGAAGGGAGAATGACAATGAACTGGATTGCTGTTTTGATCGGTGCAGGCAGTTTGACTGTTATGGGAATTTTGATTGGATTGTTGCTTGGATTTGCTAATAAAGCTTTACAGGTGCCGACAGATGATTTGTTTGAAGAAATTCGCACACAGTTGCCGGGAACCAATTGCGGCGGATGCGGATTTGCCGGTTGTGATGAAATGGCACATGCTATTGCAAACGGGATTGCAATGCCTTCGAAGTGTGTTGGATGCGGGGAGCAGGAGCGTGCGGCAATTGCCGTGTTGATTGGTAAAGAAGATATATCACCTGTTCGGATGATTGCCCGTGTGCATTGCAACGGAACCTGTCACAGTGCGCGAATGCAGTATCGATACGAGGGCATTTCCGACTGCCGTTATGCCGCTTTATTGCCCGGACAAGGAGCAAAAGCATGCGAGGAAGGATGTATGGGTCTTGGAAGCTGTGTGTCTGCTTGTCCGACAGGCGCCATTCATGTTGCCGATGGATGCGCGCAAGTAGAGCCGTCGCTTTGCATTGGATGCGGTGCCTGTGTTCGCAGTTGTCCGCGACATATTATTGAACTTTTACCGATCAATGTTACTTATACCGTTCTTTGTACCTCACACAAAAAGGGAAAAGCCGTGCGCGCGATTTGTACGGCAGGATGCATCGGATGCGGTATTTGTGTTAAAACATGCACAAAAAATGCTATTTCTTTACAAAATGGGCTTGCTGTGATCAATTATACTTTATGTGATGGATGCGGTCATTGCGCAGAAAAATGCCCGACGCATGTAATTGCTTTGCTATATCCGTCCGAAAAGAGGATACTCAAAAATACGGAAGAAACAGACACTGTGAAAGAGCAGACGGAGCGAAGCAAGGAGAAAAATATATGAAACGGACGGTGGCGCTTTTTCTGACCGTTTTGCTTTCTTTCAATCTTTGTGCCTGTGATGTTACAGAAGGAAGGAAGCAAACGGCTATGGAGACGGCAATCTATACCGATTGTTTTGATACCGTTGTGCGCATTTGCTACATAGGCGATGTTGAACAAGCAGAAAAGATGCATGCATATCTTTTGGAACTCCATGCGCTGTTTGACATTTACGAAAGTGAACGGCCGGATGGTTTGGCGGCACTGAATAAAAATGCGGGGTATTTGCCTGTGATGGTTGATGACCGTGTTTGGGAACTTTTACAGTTTGGGAAACAGTGTTATACGGTATCCGATGGTGCGATAAACATGATGATGGGAAGTGTCTTGACTTTGTGGAAGCAAGCACTTAACAATGGGATTCTTCCAACGCAAAAAGAGTTGAGTCCGGCAAGTACGCACACAAATATAGACAGTTTGATTTTGGATGCCGAAAGCAAAACAGCATTTATCTCCGATTCCCAAGCATCGATTGATGTGGGCGCGTTTGCCAAAGGATATGCCGGCAAATTGGCTATGGCATATGCCAAAGAGGAATTGCCGGATGTATATTTGCTTGATCTTGGCGGAAATATTTGTACGGTTCGCGAAAAACCGGATGGAAGCACGTTTCAAATTGGGATTCGTGACCCACGTAGTGACGGCGTTTTGACGACTGTTTCGGTGCGAGCGGGGATGTGTGTGGTGTCCGGCGGGGACTATCAACGGTATTGTGTGATTGATGGGGTTCGGTATCATCATATTATCGATCCGAAAACCTGTGCGCCTGCGGTTGCGCATTGTGCGGTTAGTGTTATCTGTGAAGATAGTGCCGTGGCGGATTTTTTATCAACCGCTCTCTTTATCCTTTCCGACCGTGACGGACAGGAGTTGCTTTTGCAATATCCGAATACACGGGCACTTTTGGTAACAGAGGATTCTGCACAAAATTGCATACAAAAATGGATCGGGACAGATACAGGATTATCGTAAGAAAAATTAGAGTGTGTTTCTAAACGCAATCGTTTTCAGTTGATCACACCATTCCTCAGAAAATACAAAACCGCTGTAAATTTCGTTGGTTATGAAGTATGACCTTGCCTCCATTTTACATCGATTTTACAAAACCTTGATAACGGATTTGACATAGATATGATAAAATGGTTTTGTAAAATGAGAACAATTGGGAGGTACTCTATGGATATTTTTGATTTTCTGACCATGATAGGCGGTCTTTGCCTGTTTCTGTTTGGCATGAACCTTATGGGCGGGGCGCTGGAGCGTCGTGCCGGAGACAGACTGCGGACGCTGCTCGGCAAGCTTACAACCGGAAAAATAGCCGGATTCTTGACGGGTCTTGGTGTTACCGCCGTGATTCAAAGCTCCTCGGCAACTACCGTTATGGTCGTGGGCTTTGTCAACTCCGGACTGATGACTCTGCGGCAGGCAATCCATGTTGTCATAGGCGCAAATGTGGGAACCACCGTTACCGCATGGATTTTAAGCCTTGCCGGAATTGACAGCGGCAATGTGTTCGTACAGCTTTTGAAGCCCTCGTCCTTTGTGCCGATTCTTTCCCTCGTCGGCATCGTTTTCTATATGTTCTGCAAAGACTCCAAGAAAAAGGATACCGGAATGATCCTTTTGGGATTTGCAACGCTGATGTTCGGAATGGAAACCATGTCGGCTGCGGTCAAAGGACTGGGTGATGTTCCGGCATTTCAAAATCTTTTCCTGCTGTTTACCAATCCGTTTATGGGTGTTCTGGCCGGTGCGGTGCTCACGGCGGTCATTCAGTCCAGTTCCGCTTCGGTGGGTATCCTGCAAGCACTTGCAGTCACCGGACAGGTTTCCTACGGTGCGGCAATCCCCATTATTATGGGACAAAATATCGGAACCTGCATTACCGCCATCCTTTCTTCGGTAGGTACAAATAAAAATGCAAAGCGTACGGCACTGGTTCACTTATCTTTCAATGTTATCGGAACTGCCGTATGGCTGACGGTATTCTGTCTGGTAAAGGCAATTTTCTCTCCTGCCTTGCTGGGAGAATCTGCATCCCTGTTCGGCATCGCCTTGACCCATACCGCATTTAATGTGCTGTGTACACTGCTTATGTTGCCTATGACCGGATTCCTAGAAAGGCTGGTATGTCACCTCATTCCGGATGGTGCAGAGGCAGAGACAAAAACAGAACTGGACGAGCGTTTGCTTTCCACCCCGTCCATTGCCCTTGAAAGATGCCACAGTATTGCTGTCGATATGGCGAATGCATCTGTAAGCGCCATGAAGCAGGCACTGTCCCTTGCCAATGGTTATTCCCCCGATATAGCGCAGGAAATTCGAGAGAAAGAAACCCTTACAGACCACTATGAAGATATTCTGAGTACCTATCTGGTGCATCTGAGTGCCAGACAGATTAGTGAATCCGACAGCACGGAAGCGGCGGAGCTTCTGAAAATTATTGGAGATTTCGAGCGGATCGCAGATCACAGCGTGAATCTTCTGGAATCCTTTGAAGAACTGACAAGCAAAGGACTATCCCTGACAAAAGAGGCACGTCGGGAATACGCCGTACTGTCGGCGGCAATCGGGGAAATTTTGGATTCGTCTCTTTCTGCATTCCTGCATAACGACATTACAGTTGCACAAAGCGTCGAGCCGCTGGAACAGGTCATCGACATTCTGAAAGAGAAAATGCGAACCTGCCATATCCTGCGTCTGCAAAGCGGAAAGTGTTCCGTTGACGTGGGATTTGTTTGGTCGGATATGCTCACCAATTTGGAGCGTGTTTCGGATCACTGCTCCAATATCGCAGGATGTGTTATGGATATTGCAGACCATAATATGAACATCCACGAATCCCTGCGAGCTATGCGGCTGGACAGCGAGGATTTCCGCGTGAGATTTGATGAATACAGCATGAAATATGCTCTGACTGGGGAAGTAGAGAATAATTAAAACAGAGAGGAACGGATGGATATGATTTTTTATGTAGAAGATGACTGTTCAATCAGGGACCTTGTGATTTATACCTTAAACTCCGCAGGTCTTGAAGCATGCGGAATGGAAAATGGAGAGGCTCTATTTTTCAAACTGGAGCAAAAAAAGCCCGAACTGATTATACTGGACATCATGCTGCCCGGAGAAGATGGCATCACAATCCTTAAAAAACTGCGCCGCAATCCTGCCACTTCAGAGATCCCCGTCATCATGGCTACGGCAAAAGGAACAGAGTATGATAAGGTTATGGGACTTGATCTGGGGGCCGATGACTATCTGACCAAGCCCTTCGGTATGATGGAAATGGTCTCCCGTGTAAAGGCGGTGCTTCGCAGGGCGGTTGCAAAACCTTCTTCCCGACTTCTACACATGGGAAATCTGGAAATCAACACGAACAATCATATCGTTTTGGCGTGCGGAAAACGGGTGGAACTGACATTGAAGGAATATGAACTGCTCCGCCTGTTTATGGAGAATCCCGGCAGGGCTTTTACCCGTGATCAGATTTTCAGTGCGGTCTGGGGCGCAGACTGCATCTTTGAAAGCCGGACAGTGGATGTACATATCGGAACGCTTCGGTCAAAGCTCGGTGAATGCGGATCATACATCGAAACGGTGCGGGGTGTGGGTTATCGTATGGAGGTGCGGATATGACAAAACGAATTTTTCGCAACATTTTCGCAGTTGCAATCTGCGTGTTTCTGGCTTCCGTATGTTTGTTTATGGCGGTTCTGTATGACTACTTTTCCGCTGTTCAGCAAAGTCAAATGAGAGTACAGTTGGATTTTGCCTCTCAGGGTGTTTTGAATGAAGGAATCGATTATTTCGACGGTCTCGATACAAAGGAATACCGCATCACATGGATCGGGACGGATGGCAGCGTGCTTTACGACAGTGCCTCCGAAGCCGAAGAAATGGAAAACCATTTCGCCCGTGAAGAGGTAAAAAAAGCATTGGCAGAAGGCTACGGAGACAGTTCTCGCTATTCTTCCACACTGATGGAGCGGTATTTTTACAGCGCAAAGCGTCTGACAGATGGTACAGTACTGCGAATTTCGGTTGCCCAAAATTCCTTGCTTGTCTTAACGCTGGGTATGCTCCAGCCGATTTGCGTCATATTTGCAGTTGCCGTCATTCTGTCCCTTGTTCTTGCTTCACGCTTATCAAAAAAAATTGTAAAGCCGCTGAATGACCTGAATCTGGATGAACCTCTGAGCAATCGTGAATATGAGGAATTGAGCCCACTGCTTCGCCGAATCGATATGCAGCAGCGCCAGATACGCAATCAGACAGCTCAGCTAAAGCAGAAGCAAAACGAATTTGAAACTCTGACCGAAGGCATGGCGGAAGGACTTGTCTTGCTGGATAGCAAGGGATTTATCGTGAGTATCAATCCTGCGGCAGAAGCATTGCTGCAAACCGATTCTTCGGCAATCGGAAAAAACATTTTGTCTGTAAACCGTTCGCCGAAATTGTCCGCCCTTCTGGAAACAGCAGAGAGCGGCACTTATGTTGAAAAAACTATGGAGCTTAACGGTTGTACATACCAAATCAGTGCCAATCCGGTAACCGACGGCAGTAAAATTCCCGGCGTTGTCCTGCTGA
>CAZMAZ010000032.1:0-14259 GCA_964564255.1 uncultured Clostridium sp.
TTTACACAGGAGATTTGCGACCTTTTGCTACGTAAGGCAAGCGAAGATTTTGATTGGTCGCAGATCAGTCCGACTATTTTCGGCGCGGTTTTTGAAAGCACCCTGAACCCGGAGACCCGCCGAAGCGGTGGTATGCACTATACTTCAATTGAAAACATCCATAAGGTGATAGATCCTCTGTTTCTGGATGAGCTACGGGAAGAATTTGAAACAATCAAGGCAATTAAAGTGCCGAAAATTCGCACTGACAAGGCGGAGGTTTTCCGTGAAAAGCTGGCTAAACTGACATTTTTCGATCCCGCCTGTGGTTCCGGTAATTTTCTGACCGAAACCTACATTTCGCTGCGCCGCTTGGAAAACGAGGCACTTAAACTGAAATATCAAGATCAGATCGTCATCGACATCGGCGATATTATCAAAGTGTCCATCGGTCAGTTTTACGGCATCGAAATCAACGATTTTGCCGTGACTGTCGCCAAAACCGCCCTTTGGATTGCGGAATCGCAGATGAAGAAGGAAACCGAGGATATTTTGAGAACCAGCCTCAATTTTTTGCCGTTGAAATCCTATGCGAATATTGTCGAGGGGAACGCACTGCGTACCGATTGGGAGAGCGTAGTGCCGAAATACAAGTTGAATTACATCATGGGCAACCCGCCGTTTGTTGGTGCGCGCCTTATGAGCAAGGCGCAGAAAGACGATGTTATTTCAGTTTTTGGTTCCAAGTGGAAGAACGCAGGAAATCTCGACTATGTTTCCTGTTGGTATAAAAAAGCGTCCGATTTAATGAAAGATACCTATATACGAACTGCTTTGGTGTCAACAAATTCTGTTTCGCAAGGTGAAAGCGTTGCAATTCTTTGGAAACCTCTATTTGAGGAGGGAGTGCATATAGATTTTGCACACCGCACTTTCCGCTGGGATAGTGAAGCGAGCATTAAAGCTCATGTACACTGTGTTATCATTGGCTTTAGCACTGCGCCATTTACCAAACCAAAGTATATCTATACTGCCGAAAGACCGTTGATTGCCGAGAATATTAACGCTTATTTGGTAGATGCAGCGAACGTTTTTGTTGAAAGCAGAAACAAACCGCTGTGTGATGTGCCAACCATTGGTATAGGAAACAAACCGATTGACGGCGGATTTTATCTATTTACCGAAGAAGAAAAGGACGATTTTATAAAAAAAGAACCACAATCTGAAAAGTGGTTTAGACCATGGATTGGTTCTCACGAATTTATCAACAGATATTTTAGATACTGCTTGTGGCTTGGAGAATGTCCTCCGAATGAATTGCGAAAGATGCCCGAATGCCTTAAAAGAGTGGAGTCAGTAAGAAATTTCCGACTTTCGAGTTCGAGCGCAGGCACAGTAAAACTTGCCGACACACCAACTCGCTTCCATGTTGAAAATATGCCCAAAGGGAACTATATTGTTATTCCCGAAGTTTCTTCGGAAAGAAGAAAATATATTCCTATTGGATTTTTAGATCCGTATGTGTTAAGTAGCAACTTGGTAAAAGTAATTCCTAATGCTGAAATTTATCATTTAGGTGTCTTGACTTCCAATGTTCACATGGCTTGGGTGCGTGCGGTATGTGGTCGCTTAAAGAGTGATTACCGTTATTCAAAAGATATTGTCTACAACAACTTCCCTTGGTGCAATCCTACCGCCGAGCAGAAAGCCAAAATAGAGCAGACCGCACAGGGTATTCTTGACGCGCGTGCGCTTTATCCCGATTGCTCTCTTGCCGATCTCTATGACGAGGTTGCCATGCCGCCCGAACTGCGTAAGGCACACCAAGCCAACGACCGTGCGGTTATGCAAGCATATGGATTTCCGGTCAAAAACGAGTTCACCGAAAGCATGTGCGTTGCGGAACTTATGAAAATGTATCAAAAAATGTAAAACAGAAAACAAGCCGATTGTTACTGTGTTTGGGTATGTAAAAGCTCAAATGCCAAGCGGCATGCGCGTAAAAAACCAAAGGAGAGGAATGCGGTATGAAAAAGAGGATAGCGATACCGAGTATTATATTGATTCTGTCGATTATGCTGTCGGGTTGTGTGCGAATCCGTTCGGTTGACGACTACTATGCAAACGAGAGCGGTGCATCGGAAACCGGCGATATGGTGGTCTTTTTCAGCATACGATGTGATACCGTCCTTGCACATTACGAAGAACTGGATCCGTCCTTGCAATCCGAAGAATACATTCCCGCAGACGGCGTGATTCTAAAACGCACCGCCTTTGCCATGCAGGAAGGGGACACGGTGTTTGATTTGCTGGTGCGTGCATCACGTGAAAATCAAATAGCGCTGGATTGGAGCGGTACGCCCGCTGTCGGTGTTTATGTCCGCGGCATTCATCATTTGTATGAGTTTTCCTGCGGTGCACTTTCGGGATGGATGTACAGCGTCAACAGCACTTTCCCGCAGGTCGCCTGTTCTGCTTATCGCCTGTCCGACGGAGATGAGATTGCATGGGTGTATTCCTGTGACCTTGGTCAGGATGTCGGCGATAGCCAAACCGAAACAGTCCCGGATAGCGGGGAGGAATGAAAAAATGCAAAAGGGTATAGAATCCGCAGGCGGCGCCATGGCACACCTGCATCCGTTGACAGCGGGGATTTATTTTGCATGGATGATTCTTTTGACTGTTTTTATTACGCACCCGATTTTTTTAGGTCTCTCTCTTTTGGGCGCCTTGCTTTTTTCGGCATCGCTGTTTTCACGATCGGTTTTTTTACGCAAAATATATTGGGGCATTCCGATTGCATTGGCAATTGCACTGACCAATCCGCTGTTTGCGCATCAAGGAGCAACCCCTCTTTTCTTCCTCAATGATCATCCGATCACCTTGGAGGCGCTTTTGTACGGCGTCAACCTTGCATGCATGATTTGCGCGGTTTTGCTTTGGTGCGGATGCTTGTCCGTGGTTATCACCTCGGACAAACTGTTGTATCTTTTCGGGAAATGCACGCCACGTTCCGCCATGGTGTTGACCATGGCATTGCGCTTTCTGCCGCTTTTTCTTCGAAAGTGGCGTGCGATTCGCGATGCCGAATTGTCTTTGCGCGGTAGAGAGCGAAAAGGCGGCTTACGGGCTGTTTATTCCGCCCTGCACAGCTTTTCCGCACTTGTCGGTTGGGCAATGGAAAACGCCATTGTGACTGCCGCTTCCATGCAGGCGCGCGGATGGGGAAGCACACGGCACAGAACACGATTTTCACTGTTTCGCATGACTGTGCGAGATTGTATTTTACTCGGGGCGTTTTGCCTGCTTGGAATAGCCACCCTGCTTGGCATTGCCCTGGGATATACGCATTTTTCCTTTTATCCGCTCTGTGCCCCTTTGCGTACCGACCCGCTTTCTCTTTTCTTCTACTCGGCATTTGCTTTGCTTTCCTTTTTGCCCTTTATTCTGGAACTTACGGAGGTGATACAATGGCATTACTTACGGTCAAGCATCTGAGCTTTTCTTATCCCGATGCGAAAGAACCCGCACTGCGAGAGATTGACTTTTCCATAGAAGAAGGCGAATTTGCAGTCATTTGCGGATCTTCCGGATGCGGGAAAAGTACGCTTTTGCGGTTACTCAAGCCGGAAATCGCTCCCGTGGGAGATCGAAGCGGTGAGATTTTATATTGCGAAATGCCGCAGGAGACGCTATCTCCGCGCATGTCCGCATCTGAGATTGGGATGGTCATGCAGGACCCGGAAATGCAAACGGTGACCGATCGGGTTTGGCATGAATTGGCATTTGGCGCCGAAAATATCGGCATGCCGCAAGACCGGATGCGATTGCGTGTCGGAGAAACGGCAAGTTATTTTGGTATAGAAAATCTGTTTCGGCGAGATACCGATACGTTGTCGGGAGGACAAAAACAACTTTTGTCCCTTGCCGCGGTTACGGTTTTGTCACCTCGTCTGCTCCTTTTGGACGAACCGACCGCACAGCTTGACCCCATCGCCGCATCCAATCTGATTGATATGCTTTATCGAATCAACAGGGAAATGGGAACAACAATTCTTTTGGCGGAACACCGTTTGGAAGCCCTTTTACCGATTGTTGACCGTTTGGCGGTCATGGAAAACGGGCGATTGGTTGCCTTTGATACGCCGCGAAAAATTTGCGCCGATAAAACGATTTATCCGTTATTGGAAGCGGCACTGCCTGCCTCGGTTTGTATTTTCAACCGTTTGGGCGGCGACGCCGAGACCGACTGCCCGTTAAGTGTGCGGGAAGGGCGCGCCTACCTGGCATCCTTGCCGCAACCGCAGGCTGCCGAAAAGCCGGCAGCCTCTGCCGCGGCAGAAGAAAGGTTTTCTAAAAATGAAAATCTTTTGTGTATGCGCGATGTTTTCTTCTCATATGAGCGGCATGCACAGGATGTTTTGCGCGGTGTATCCGTAACGGTACGGCAAGGCGAAATTTTTACTGTACTTGGCGGAAACGGTGCGGGCAAGAGTACGCTTTTGCGCGTAATTGCGGGTACATGTAAACCCTATCGCGGGCGCGTTTCTTTGCTTGCGCAATCCGCGGATAAAAAACGGGAATCCCGCAAACGCCAAACGACGGTTGCCTTGCTTCCGCAGGATGTATCGCTTTTGTTTGTACAAAAGACGGTGGCGTTAGAATTGCTTGATGCCGCACATGCACAGGGGTACACGCAAGCAGAAGCCAAAGAACGGATTGATGCGCTGGTAAACCGTCTTGAAATCGCACCGTTTTTGGATCGTCATCCGTATGACTTGTCGGGAGGGGAAGCGCAAAAATGTGCGTTGGCAAAGGTTTTGCTTTCTGCACCGCGGTTGCTTCTTTTGGATGAACCGACCAAAGGCATCGATGCCTTTGCAAAACAAACGCTTATTACATTGCTCCGCGATTTGCAGAAAGAGGGAACAACGATTTTTTTGGTGACGCACGATGTGGAATTTGCCGCCGCGGTTGCCGACCGATGTGCTTTGCTGTTTGACGGAGAGCTTTTGGCAGAAGCACCGCCCAAGCGCTTTTTTGCCACTACGCATTTTTATACCACTGCCGCCGCACGGATTTCGCGGGGTTCTGCCATTTCCGATGCTGTGACCGCCGCGCAGATTTGTGATGCGTATTTGGGAGGGAATCATGGAAAGACCGAATAAACCGCGGGTCGGTCGATTGCTTCGGTATCTGATTCTGCTGTTTGGTGTTTTACTTTGCCTGGGACTCGGGATAACCGTATTTTCCGACCGATTGTATCTGTTTGTCTCCTGCGTAATGGCGCTTATTTCCTGCCTCCCTTTTTTCCTTTCCTTTGAGCGCGGAAAAACGGGAACGGGACGGACAGTCTTACTTGCCGTCATGGTTGCACTTTCGGTTTGCGGACGGATTGTGTTTGCCTTTTTGCCTCATTTTAAACCGGTTACCGCAATGGTGATTATGACCGGCATGTATTTGGGAGGAGAAGCGGGCTTCCTTTGCGGGGCACTGAGTGCATTGCTTTCCAATATAGTGTTTGGGCAAGGACCCTGGACGCTGTTTCAGATGGTGGCATGGGGACTGATCGGATTTCTTTGCGGTTTGATTGCACCGCTTTTGAAAAAGAGTAAAATTGCTTTGTGTGCGGCAGGCGTTTTTGGGGGGATTTTGTTTTCCTTTGCCATGGATATTTGGACGGTGCTTTCCGCCGAGGCAACCTTTCGGCTTGATCGCTATCTTGCCGCTGTTATAACCGCCGCTCCGGTCACCGTTATTTATGCGATTTCCAATCTGCTCTTTTTGCTGATTCTTGCGAAGCCGATTGGCGATAAGCTCGAACGTGTTTTGCATAAATATCGTCTGTAGAAGCCTCAAAAACGAGAAAACGAATCAAATCTACTTGACAAGAAAAGCAGAATGTGCTACAATGAAAAACACCGGTATTTTTATACCGAAGTGTAAATCAAGGGTACCTCTAAAAATTTGACGACAAGGAGAAAATCATGCAAAATATGATTGAAATTCGACACCTGCAAAAGAGTTTCGGCGCACTCAAAGCAGTCGATGATCTTACATTCAGCGTGCGCCAAGGGGAGTTGTTTGCCTTTTTGGGTGTCAATGGTGCGGGGAAGTCTACCACCATCAACATTTTGTGCGGGCAATTGAAAAAGGACGCGGGAACCGTTACCATTTGCGGAACCGATTCGGATGCGACTTTCGAACACGATGTGCGTCGGGATTTGGGCGTTGTCTTCCAAAATTCCGTTTTGGACGGTGCACTGAGCGTTTACGACAATCTGCGCAGTCGAGCGGCATTGTACGGAATCAGCGGGAATGCGTTCCGGGATCGCTTGCAAGAGCTTTCTTCGTTGTTGCAGTTTGATAATTTGCTCCGACGCCAGGTCGGCAAACTGTCGGGCGGTCAACGGCGGCGGATTGATATTGCACGTGCACTTTTGCACAATCCGCGTATTTTGGTTTTAGATGAACCGACCACCGGTTTGGACCCGCAGACCCGTTCGATTTTGTGGCATGTGATTGATGATTTGCGCCGAAAACAGGGATTGACCGTATTTTTGACCACGCATTATATGGAAGAAACCGCCGATGCGGATTATGTTGTCATTCTTGACCACGGAAAAATTTCGGCAGAGGGAACACCGCTTTCGCTTAAAAACACCTATGCCGGCGACTATATCACGCTTTACGGGGTCAAGGAAGAAGATGCGGCAACGGTAAAGGCATTGGGGTATCCCTATGAGATTTTGCGGGATGCTTATCGCATTACGATTCCCGATGCGGCGACGGCAACAGCCTTGATTCTCCGAAATCCGTCGCTGTTTACTGATTATGAAATTACAAAAGGAAAAATGGACGATGTGTTTCTTGCCGTTACAGGCAAGAAACTGATGGGAGGTGCCGAGGAATGACCGAACTGTTTGCCTTGATTCGACGCAATGTCAAATTATACTTCAAAGACAAGGGAATGTTTATCCCATCCTTGATTACACCGGTTATTCTTTTGGTTCTGTATGTAACCTTTCTGCGATCGGTTTATGTAGATTCTTTCCGTTCCGTATTGGATGCGGCGCAGTTGACAATCAGTGATAAGTTGCTAAACGGCTGTGTCGGCGGACAATTGATTTCCTCTATTCTGGCAGTCAGTAGTGTAACGGTTGCCTTTTGCACCAATCTTTTAATGATTCAGGACAAAGCGGCTGGTATTGTGCGAGATTTGACGGTGGCACCGATTCGGTCGCGTACATTGGCACTCGGCTATTATTTTTCCGCGCTGTTTTCAACCATGATTGTTTGCGTGACTGCCGCCGCGGCGTGCTTGGTTTATATTGCATTTGTGGGCTGGTACATGACGGTTAGCGACATTCTGCTAATGCTTCTGGACATTTTGTTGCTGGCGCTGTTCGGCACGGCACTTTCCTCCTGCATTCACTTTTTCCTGTCCACAAACGGGCAGGCGTCTGCGGTTGCGACCCTGATTAGCTCCGGTTACGGCTTTATCAGCGGTGCGTACATGCCGATTTCCTCTTTTTCGGAGGGCTTGCAAAAGGTTCTCTCCTGTTTGCCCGGAACCTACGGAACCGTTCTTTTGCGTTCGCATGCAATGCGCGGCAGCTTCGCCGCCATGCAAAAGGAAGGCGTTCCCGTGGAAGTGATAGACGGTATGCGGGCGGGAATTGATTGCAGTATTTCCTTTTTCGGTACAGAAGTAGAGCCCTATATGATGTATATCATTTTGGGTGTTTCCATACTGGTTTTGCTCGGACTTTACATTTTGATGAATTTTATGCGCTCACAAACCGTAAAAAGAAACAAAAGGAGCTAAAAACATGAAAAAACGGATTGCTTTCCTTAGTGTACTTGTTTTCGTTGCCTTTTCCGTGACCGCTCTGCTTTCTTTAACCGCTATCGCGGAAAAGGACGGGGCTTTAGCCTATCACGCTTCGCTTGAGAAAACGGCGCCGACCGATTCGGTCAAATTTTATGCCTCCGCCGGGTCAACCGTGCAACGATTGCAAAACGGAGATTCGTTGGCAGGACAGTTTGTTACGACCGATGCCGTTCGCACCCTGTCTCTTGCACTGTCGGGAAAGGGAAATGCTACCCTCAGTCTGTTTTCTTTTGATACCGACATCAATCGCTCCATGATGGCGGAGCCGATTGCCGAGACAACCTTGACCGTTTCGGGAAGTTCCTATGCCGTTTTGACCTTTGCGGAACAAACGCCGCTTCCTGCCGGAGAATATGTTTTGGCTGTGCATGATTTTGAGGGCGGTTCCTTGCCGTTTTCCGGTACGCACGATGCTCAAATCGCCTATAAAAACGGAGAAGTCTTACAGGGTTCTCTCCGAATTGCCGCGGAATACGTCGAAACGCCGAATTTACCTTTCGGAGAGCCGACAAAGCCCCAAACCGTTTCTTTCGATGAATACGCACCCCATATGGAAACCGTTCTTCGCTTTGATACGGATATATGCGGTTCGGTAGTGGGCGGATGCAACAATATGAAGGTTTCTTTTGTCACGGAAAACGGAGAATCCTTTACACGGTTCAGCCCCACGGAAAATGCTTCGGACCCCTACGGGTACTTGTCCCTTCCCAGTGATACCGCAAAGACCGAGGAATACGGCTACCTTTTGATGAAAGTGCGCTTGGACGAGGGAGCACCGCGTAACGGTCAGATTTATTTCAAAACCGATGAATGCGATATTTCCGAGCCTGCATCCGTGCACTTTACCTACGGAAGCGGAACGGATTGGCAGTACCTGATTGTGCCGCTCGGAAAAAATTCCAACTACAAAGGAATGCTTTTGCAGTTGCGTTTCGATGTTTTTCAGGAAGTAAGCGGGATGCACTATGTCGATGTTGCTTACATGGCACTTTTCCGCACGCAAAAGGGAGCCGAGGCATTCCATGATAATTTTGAGGACTATCAAGAAAAAACAGACGCAAAAACACCGATCGAACCCGATTATTCGACCTATAAAACAGCCGATGCCCCGAGTCAAACGGAAGACGGCAAGCTAACTGCCAACGGGAAGCTGAATTACAGATACAAAGAATATACGTATGCGATGGATTTTTCCGAAACGGTTGATGATTATCACGCAGGAGAAGCATTCGGCTTTAGCGGTATTTCAGATGCCATTATTACGGATGAGCAGCTGCGCTGTCGTCCGTACGGTGCCACATCCTTCTATACAAGGCAGACCGTCGGCGACATTTACGGCTTGCGCGGTGGAGATCTTTCCTTTGATTTTTCTCTGACCTATGGATCTTTGTCGGTTGCTCTCCGTCAAATTTATACCAATGACGCCGCAGAGCAATCCGGTTTGTTCTTCCTCTTTGCCCCCGACGGAACGGTGACAATCAGCGAGCGTGACGGCTTTCAAATAATTCGCAAAACCGGCATCAATTTTGCCGAGCCGCACCGATTGACCTTTTGCGACAATGTTTACGCGATTACCCTTCTTTGCGATGAGCGGGAGCTGTTTACGATTACATGGGACTTTTATGACCAATCCTTGACCCTGGATAATACCGTTGCATTCGCACAGCATCTGCCGGGTGCCGGGTATGCCTCGGTATCCTTGCAATCCATGCGCGGCTATATCGATAATGTGACCTATACTTATGTTGATATAGTGGAAAACACCAATACCGTTTCCTATACGGTGGATTATTCCACATGGGTTGCGACAGACGATTTGGACCGAGTTACACCGACAGAGGAAGCAGGACAGGGAAATGACCGTGTGGTTGGGCTGTTTTACTTTATGTGTCATAGCTTCTATGGCGGCAGAAGTGTCAATGATGTTACGCGCATGTATCTAAACGACGGTCTGGAGTCCTTGAAGGCAACATTGACCTCTTATGCGGGGCGAGACGGTGCATACTGGGCAGAACCCTATTTCGGATATTACTCATCGGATGACGAATGGGTTTTCCGCAAGCATGCGGTGATGCTGGATGCGGCAGGTGTTGATTTCATCTTTTTGGACCTGTCCAACAATGTTTTTTACGAAGAACAGGTTCAGCTTTTGTTTGATACCTGGCTTGCTATTCGTCGTGCGGGCGGTTCCACACCGCAGATTGCACTGATGTTTGGCGATATGCCGTTTACCTTTGTCAACGGAGTGTATACGTTCCAATCACTTTTGACAGACCCTACCTATGAAGAACTTTGGTTCAAATGGGAAGGAAAGACGCTTATTTTGGGCAATAACGATGGAACGCTGGCAACCGATAAAGGAACCTATCGCACCTGGACGGTCTCCAATTCCACCACACCGCAAAGCAAAGAGACCTATAAATCCTTGCTGAAGCAAAACCCGGAAGTGGGCGCGTTTGTGCAGTCCAAGGAAATCAATGCGTTTTTGGAAAATTATACCGTGCGGAAATGCTGGGCATGGCAAAATTCCGATAAAAAAACAGGATTGGGTTATTGGGATTGGCTGCAGAGTTCGCCGCAAAATGCAGGACATGATTTTGACGGTAACATAGAGCAAATGCCGGTGATTATGGGAACGCATGCACATACAAACAGCGGTCGTAGCTTGACCAGCGGCGACTCCTCCTACGACAGAGCGGGCGATTTCGGCTTTTCGCTCGGCACGGCAAAATACGGCTACCAATTTGCGGAATCCTTCGAATACGCCTTGCAGCAAAATGTGCAGGTGATTATGATTACGGGTTGGAACGAATGGTACGCAGGGGTACAAAAGACCGACAATCAAAATCAGATTTGCGGCGGAACCGAGACACCGGGATATTACATGGTGGATCAGATGTCTCCCGAATACAGTCGTGACGGCGAACCGATGCGATTGCGGGACGGCGTTGGATTTGGCGACAATTATTATTATCAGATGGTTTCTTATATCCGTCGTTTCAAGGGCACGGCAACAACCGAGACAGTCAACGGCGGAAGCATGGACATCCACGCAACCGACATTGCCGCACAGTGGGAGGGCGTGACGCCGCTGTTTACAGACACGGCAAACGATGCCAATCTTCGCTCCGAATTGTCCTTTGCCGCCGAATTCAAATACACAAATGCAACCGCCCGCAACGATATTGCAACAGCGCAAATTTCGCAAGATGCGGATACGGTATACTTCTTTGTGACCACAACCAATGCACTGATTACAGCCGATGATGCTTTTTGGATGAATCTGTATTTGAATGCCGACGGAGACAATGCGACAGGCTGGGAAGGGTATGACTATATTCTCAACCGTTCCCGTACCGACAAAACCGTTTCAATTGAGCGTTTTGTGGACGGTGCGTGGGTGTTTGAAACAGTGGGAACCGCGGAATATGCGCTTTGCGAAAACGGCATGATGCTGGCGGTGGATAAGGAACTGATCGGCGGTAAAAAAGGCGAATCTCTTTCTTTCTCCTTTAAATGGGCAGACAATGCCGACATTCGCGGTGATGTTATGTGCTTCATGGAATGGGGCGATGCGGCGCCAAACGACCGCTTTGCCTTCTCTTACCTCGCGCAAGGTGTGGAAGATGACCGCCAAAAAGAAACAACCCCGCCCGATACCGATACCCCCGATTCGCAGGAGACAGAGGAAAGAACCGATGTACCTGCGCAGGAAAACGGATGCGCGGGATGCGGTAGCATGTTGCATACCAATCAAGGACTCTTGATTCTCGCAGGCTTGCTTTTGCCGCATATTTGCATTCGAATGCGAAAGCGGCGTAAAATGACTTCTAAAAAATAAATTTCTAAGGGCACCTTTCCGCGTTTGACATGCGCCGATCAACGGTTCGGAACATGAAAAATGGGGAAGGTGCCCTGAAGCGTATTTTTAAAAATTACGCATACGCAATGCCGTATCCGCCGGTCAACGGATCGCGGAAAATGCCGATATGCGGGGGATAAAAGGTAAAGAGAACAAACAGCGCAAAAAGCAGACAAAATGCAGCCGCGGCAAGACGAGAATTTTTGTGCGTCGGAGCGGTTTGGCAAAAACGTCGGGTTTCATATCGGTAACCGACCGCTGCCGCGACAAAGAAAATCGCAATATTAACAAAGTCGGGAGATTTGCCGATGACGCCGTTGTAGGTGTAAAAAAGAACGGGAATCAGGATTAGACCGAGCAAGGTGCCTCCGAGCTTGACCTGCCAAAAATCCGCACGACCCCGCAGAAAGCGGCGTTCTGCAATGGCAAACAAGAGCATCGGGAAAAAGAGTAGCTTCATGTGCTCCCATGTCGATTCATTCACCCCCGAAAAGGGAGCAGTCGCCAAGCAGTTGCCGCTCAGGTCGTACAGGAAGTGAAGGCAGGTCCCCAAAAAAGAGGTCAGCGAAAATCCCAGCCACCCCATTTGTTCGATTCGCTTTGTTTCTTTTGCCTTTTCTGTTTGTTTACACATAACGCACCTCGCAAATTTTTGAGGATTCTCGCATTAGTATATTCCCGCCGAAAAGAAAAAAGAAGAAAAAGTAAAAAAATATTTTTTGCGTATTGACAAACGCATTTGGAGTATGTTATAATCTTATGTGAAGAATTCAAAGTATGCACATAGAACCGAAATCAAAAACCAAAAACAAACAACCCAACAGGGAAAACGGAGGTAAAAACATGAAGAACATGAAAAATAAGGTAATCGTTATTCTTGCCGCCCTTATGCTGGCTACACTTCCTGCGTGCGCGCAATCGGGAAACAATCCGGAAGAAACAACCACAAAACAGCCGGACATCAGCACGACCGAAACCACCTATGCCGATCAACCGGTTGACAACACAGGGGAACCGACAGAAACGACCGCTGCACCGAGCACCGACAAGTCGGCGTCGGACCGTAAATTCACCGAAACCGACGACAAGGTCGTGGTGATTGCGGCAGCCGCAAATTTGCGCACCGATACAATTGTTTCTGCCGACACCAAGTATAAAGAAGTAACCAAGGGAACCGAGCTGACCAGAACGGGATATGACGAGGAGTGGTATCGTATCAAGCTGGCAGACGTTGAGGGAACCTACTATATCAAAGCAAGTGTTGTCAATCTGGTGACAGAAGAAACGGTTTTGGAAACACCCAGAACCATGTATGTCATCAGCAACAGCCTGACCGTCCGTTCTTCACCCGACTTTAACGCTTCCAATAATAGGATTGGCTATCTTTCCAAGGGTGCCGAAATTTTGGTTGTTGCGGAAGGCGACGGCTGGTATCGCATTGAATACAAGAACGATAAAAATGAGTATGGCGATTACGCGTATGTCGGCGCAAATCCCAAGTATACGTCGACCGAAAAGCCCGAAGACACAAATCAAGGCTGATAGCTTCAACTAAACAACCATGGCTGTGCCCGTGATTTTCCCAGACATGCGGCACAGCCTATTTGTGTGCCTTAAAAACGTTTTGAAAGCACGCAGAGAAACGAACCAAAGGAGAAAATGTTCCAAAATGACAAAATACAGAATTGTATTGGATTCCTCTTCCGATATAGCATCCGTAAACGGCGTAGACACTGCCGTTGTTCCGTTTAAGATTATAACCGATCAAAAGGAGTACATTGACAATTCGAGCCTGCAGACTCCGCAGATGATAGAGGAACTGGAATCCTACAAAGGCAGGTCTTCCACCTCCTGCCCGAATGTGAGTGATTGGTTGGACGCATTCCAAGATGCGGAACAAATTTTTTGTATTACCATCACAAGTGCGCTTTCGGGAAGCTACAACGTAGCCTGTTCTGCGGCGCGGCAGTATATGGAAGAATATCCGAACCGACGCGTATTTGTATTCGACTCGCTGTCCGTCGGTCCCGAAATTCGGCTTCTGACCGAAAAGCTGCAAGAATTGATTGCCGCAAATACGGAATTTGACCGAATCTGCCAAACGGTTATCGCATATCGGGAAAAAACAGGGCTCTTGTTTATGCTTGCTTCCATGAAAAATCTCGCAAGTAACGGTCGGGTCAATCCGCTTGTCGCCAAAATTGCAGGCGCGCTGGGAATACGTCTTGTCGGTAAAGCAAGCGCGGGCGGAGAGCTGGAACCGCTTGAAAAATGCCGCGGGGACGTAAGAACCCTCTCGGCTCTGATTGAACGTATGAAAGCATTGGGATACAGAAACGGCAAGATACGCATCGGGCATTGCCAAAACGAACCCATGGCGCAAAAGCTCTGCGAACTGTTGCGTCGGGAATTTGCCGAAGCAGACATCCGTTTCTACCCAAGCCGTGGCTTGTGTAGCTTTTACGCCGAAAAAGGCGGCTTGATGATTGGATTTGAAAAAGGGAAACGGAAAAAGTAAAAAATA
>CAZMAZ010000033.1:0-13993 GCA_964564255.1 uncultured Clostridium sp.
AAAAAATCCTCATGCATCGGAACGCATGAGGATTTTTGTATTACTGCGAAATAACCTGTTTGGTTTTGGCAAGCAAGACGGCAGCATCTCCGCGCGTCAGGCGTGCGGTCGGGGCAAGACTGCCGTCGCGGCTGTCCAAAATGCCGAGCGAATGCAAAGAGTCAAAGGCATCGCTTGCCCATGCGGGTACAAGGTCACTGTCCGAGAAGGTTTGTTGCAAGCGCAGACGCGCATATCCAATCAGATTGGAAAGAACAACCGCCGCCTCCGAACGGGAAATTTCTTCGTTCGGGCAAAAACACAGATGCCCATCCTGTTCAAATCCGGTAAAGATTCCCTTTTGGTAGGCAACCGCAACATACCCCTTCATGGCACTCGGAATTTCCGCATCGTCATAATAGCCTGTCGCGGTTACATCGGCGGATTGTATGCCGACCGCCTTCATGGCAGTGACCAAAAAATCCGCACGCGTCATATTGCGATCCGGATAAAAATAGTAGCCGTTTCCTACCTGCATACCACTCATAATCCCCGCCCCGGTCATTCGAATGGCGGCGGCGTGGGCGGGGTCGCTTTCCATATCGGAAAAGACTGCCCAACCGGAGCGTTCCTCAACGCGAATGCTGACGGTAGCGCCCGCGCTGTAATTTCCGTACCCATCCGATGCCACATAACGGAAGCTGTCATTGCCCGTATAGCCTTGTGCGGGGTGGTAAATGTAAGCACCCGTATGCTTGTCGGTAATCTCCAAGCGTCCGTGTGTCGGATATTCCGCAATTTCAAAAAGCAGGGTATCCTCTTCCGGGTCGTATGCCCGCATCACACCGTACGCGTCAATGCCGCTGTAGGTTTGCAGTGTCAGGGACACGGCGGGAACGGCGGCAACGGTCGGTGAATAGTTTACCGATTTCAGCATATGGACGGTACAGGTAATACTGTAGGCGGCACCGTTTACCGCAACCGAAAAGCTGCCGCGACTCTCTCCCGTTCCCGTTTGCGCATAGGTCAAGCGGGCGATATTTTGCCCGGTAAGCACCTGCCCCGCACTGACCGGCACCGAGCCGACAAACAGTTTTCCTTCCGCGGAGGAAGGCAATTTGGTAATTTCAATCGCATCCACAGAAGAAAGATTCATTGCCCGCGCAAAGCAATCGGCATCAAAAGGAACCTCTTCGCCCGTAATGCCCGCAACATGCATTTCGCAGGACGCCGCCAGATTGTACAGTGCCGGTGTTACCGGCTCCGCAGACGCGCTCTCCGCTCCGACGCCGAGCAGACAGCCTATCCCGATTGCAAGCAGAAATAAGCCTCCGAAAAGGATGCTTTTTATCTGCTTTTTATTTTTTGCCCTTCTCCCGTTCTTTTGATGATGGCTCCTATTTTCACTGTTATTTTGCTTGTTGTTTTCCTTGTACCCCATATCGTTCACGCTCCGTTCTCCGTAATTTCATTCGGTCGCGTCAAAGGACGCTGCCCATTTCATTCTATGGGAAGATTTGCACGAATATTCCATTTTTGAGCGACCGTTTTTTGTCTGTTCATGATTTGTTCTTATGTAAGACACTGCACGTTCATTTGTTTGTGTCATAATGGTAACAAACGTTTCATAGGAGGTATTTCCATGCGTATTTTCAAGATTTTTCTTGCTTCCCTTTTAGCGCTTTGTGCGCTTTGCTCGGTCTTTGCCTGTGCATCGGATCCAAATGATCGACCGGATTCCACCACCGGTGAAGGGCAATCCGAACAGTCGCCTGCGGAAATCGATCCGTTTGCCAATTTAAAAGACTTTGAAGGTCGTAAATTCCGCGTGCAAACCTCAACCAATGCCGCCGCAGTCGGCATGGGCAATTCCAACTTCATGATTGAAGGTCCGGAAAAAACAGGAACCGACATTGTACAAAGCGCGGTTTACCAGCGCAACCTGGATGTCGAATCCATTCTGGGAATTACGTTGGAGTTTACGCAATTGAGTGTTAATTACGACGGTGTAGCGTCGGAAATGCAATTGCTGATCAAGAGCGGCGACGATCAGTTTGATCTCATTATCAACGATTTGTATCCGCTTGCCGGTCTTTCTTACCAAAACTATTGGCACAACATGGCGGATCAGAGCTTCAATAACTACATTGATTTCGACCAAAACTATTGGTACAGCGATTACATGAAGGATGTTTCTCTGCAAGAGGATTATCAGTTCCTGCTTGCCGGCGACTATTTTGCCGATGTTTTGCGCAGCGCACACTGTCTCTACTTCAATAAAAACATGTACGAGAATATTTACAAGGAACCCGATCAGCTGTATGACTATGTTCTCAATTATGAATGGACCTACGAAAAATGGGTAGAAATTCTGGATGGCTCTTATTCCGATTTAAACGGCGATAAAGTCAAGGACAAAGAAGACCGTTACGGTCTTTTGGTGCACGAAATGTGGGGATGTCTGATTCCCATGGCGGTCAGCGGCAACTGTCAGTATATCACACGTGATTCCACTACCGGATACCCGGTTTTAAATATCTACAACGACCGTACCATTGACCTGGTCGATGCCATTTACAATGTTTTCTACAGTGAAGGAACGGCGTCTTCCGGCGGTGGCGGAACCAAAACCCTGTTTGAGGAAAGTGAATTGCTGGATGCCTTTATGGAGGGCAAGGGCTTGTTTGTCGGCTATCAGCGCTTAGGCTCGATGGAAAGTCTGCGCAAGCGCACCATTGATGTCGGCGTTCTTCCCTATCCCATGCTCAAAGCATCCGATAAAAAGTACATTACCAGCTCGCACGATACCACCGAAATCGGTGTCGTTCCCAAAACGCTGCCCGAAGAAAATCTGTCCTTTGTCAGCGCCTGCCTTGAGCTTTTGTGCCGCGAAACTTCCAAGACGGTTGTTCCCGTATACTATGAAGATGCATTGAAATTCAAATACGCCAGCGACACCAATACCGCCGCCATGATTGATATTATCCACGATAATTTCGATTGCACCTTTATGCTTGCCTACGATTATTCGCTGAACTCTCTCTACAATAATCTGATTTACAATACGGTTTACGCGAAAAACAATACCCTTGCTTCCAGAGCCAAAACAACGGTTTCCAAAGCGCAAAAGAAGCTGGACAACATCATCAAATCCTTCGAAAGCAAGGTTGTAAATGCGAACTAAACATAAATAAGTAACCGCCGTCGATTTCCGCAAAAGGAATCGACGGCGGCTTTTTATTATGAGACTCAAAGCATCAGATGCTGTTTTTCCCGTACCGAAGCAAATTCCTCGTAGGTTCCCGGGAAATCGGTGCAGCCGTCCGCCTTGATTTCGATAATGCGGTTGGCAACCGTATTGACAAGCTCATAGTCATGAGAGGCAAACAGCACATTGCCCTTAAAGGCGGTAAGACCGTTGTTGACTGCGGTAATCGATTCCAAATCCAGGTGGTTGGTCGGCTGGTCCAGAATCAGAAGATTGGAGCCGAACAGCATCATGCGGGAAAACATACAGCGTACCTTTTCTCCGCCCGAAAGCACCTCGACACTCTTGTATACGCTGTCTCCCGAAAAGAGCATACGTCCGAGAAAACCGCGCAAATAGGTTTCGGTATGCTCCTTGGCATACGGGTCAATCCATTCCAGAAGATTTTCGTGATGCCCGTTAAAATAGGCGGAATGGTCGCGCGGGAAATAGGAACGCGTAATGGATACGCCCCATTTGAAGCTGCCACCGCTCGGTTCCAATTCCTCGCAAATAATACGGAAAAATGCCGTAATTGCCATCTCGTTGCCGACAAAAGCAATCTTATCTCCCTTATGCACCGCAAACGACAGATGCTCAAACAGGGTCACGCCGTTCTGCTTGCAGGAAAGGTCGTCTACAAACAGAATGTCCTTTCCCGCTTCGCGGTCCATCTCAAACCCGATAAACGGATAGCGGCGCGAGGAAGCGGGCATCTCCTGCACGGTCAGATTTTCAAGCAGTTTTCTGCGCGATGTCGCCTGCTTGGATTTGGATTTATTGGCAGAAAAGCGGGAAATAAATGCCTGCAGCTCCCGAATTTTTTCCTCGGTGCGTTTGTTTTGCTGTTTGAGCACCCGTTGCACAAGCTGACTGGATTCATACCAAAATTCGTAGTTGCCGACATACATGCGAATGCCGCCGTAGTCAATATCCACAATTCCCGTGCACACATCATTAAGAAAATGACGGTCGTGCGAAACCACCAAAACGGTTCCGAAATAGTCGGACAGAAACTCCTCCAACCATTCCACCGCCGCCAAATCCAGACCGTTGGTCGGCTCGTCCAGCAAAATAATATCCGGACTGCCAAAAAGTGCCCGCGCCAGCATAACCTTGACCTTTTGGCTCTCCTTCAATTCGGACATCGGGCTGTATAAAATATCCTCGGAAAGTCCCAGTCCCTGAATCAAGCGGGAAACATCACTTTCGGCTTCCCACCCGTTCATTTCCGCAAATTCGCTTTCCAATTCCGAAGCGCGCACGCCGTCCTCGTCCGAAAAATCCTCCTTTTCGTATAAGGCGTCCTTCTCCTTCATAATGTCGTACAAACGACGGTTCCCCATCATGACCGTGTCAAGCACGGAATAGGCGTCAAACGCAAAGTGGTCCTGTCGCAAAACCGACATGCGGGCATCCGACTTGATTGTGATACTGCCGCCCGACGGCTCCAGCTCGCCGCAAAGCAGACGCAAAAAAGTGGTTTTTCCCGCGCCGTTGGCGCCGATCACGCCGTAGCAGTTTCCGGGATTGAATTGCAGGTCAACATTTTTAAAAAGCTGTTGCCCGCCAAAGTGGAAGCTGAGATCTTGTACGGTAATCATTTATGTTTGTTCCTTTCTGTAAAACCGATTCGCCTATCGCGCATGAAAATTTCTCAGTGAAACCTTTCCCCGTCCGCACAGAGCAATTCCTCGCGCATAATGTCGTAATATTCCCATGTGTTGACCTCTGCAAACAATCCGAGCTCCCTTTTGATTGCGGTAACAAGCATTTCGGCGTTTAAATTGGCGGTATTCCCCGCGGCAAGCACCGCGGAAATGACAATCGATGCCTCCTCCGGGCAAAACGCAACCGCGCAGGATTGCACATAGGACAAAATATCGATTTCACGGTTCCCCGCCTTGCTCTTTTTGGTCATCAGAATGGGAGCGCCGTGCAAAAGGGCGTCAATCGCGGCGGCGTCTTTTTCCGTGGCATTTCGCGGGTGCAGGGTAATTTTGTACCGTGCCAGGGCAATATCGGAAAAAGAGGAATCGGAGGAATATACCTCCAAAACCCGCATGGTTTCGGGCAGCTCGGCGTTCAATCTGTCCTGTATTTCCTGCGGGGTGATTTCGCGGTCAATGCGAATATCCAGATATTCACACGCACTTTGCGTGCCGACCGGAAGCGGACAGCCGTAATTGAGCTTCGGATGCGGATTGAAGCCCTGCGTATACCACAGAGGAATCCCCGCGCGCACCAGCACGCGCATCCAGGTGCGTTGCAAATCCAGATGGGAAATATATTGCATATTGCCGACCTTGCGGTATTTGATGCGCATGGTGGCAAAGGTCGCAAGCCTCGGGCGTTCCGACTGCGCAAACAGTTCTGTTTCTCTTTTCTCCCGACTCAGGTCGTTTTTTTGTTCGGACAACATGTTCTCTCTCCTCCGAATTTATTTGCACCGCATCCCGAGCACGCCTCGCGGCAGCTTGGGGTGGTTTTTTCCGCATAGGCACGCTCGCGTTCCCGCCACAAAAAGGCTTTGGTTACCCCGCAATCAATCAAATCCCAGGGCAAAATCTCGTCCCGTCCGAAGGCGCGATTGGCATAAAAAGCAGGGTCAATCCCACAGCGTGCAAAAATCGAAAGCCATTTACCGTAACTGAAAAATTCGCTCCATGCATCAAAGCAAAAGCCTTCCTCGTGCGCCAGCAAAAGCGCCTTGGCAAGCCGTCTGTCGCCGCGCGCAAAAACCGCCTCAATCCGACAAATTTCGGCATCATGATGCGTATAGCGCACCTTGCGGTCGGTCACGCACTCTCCGAGATATTCCTGCTTGGCAAGCATGGTTTCCAAATCGTCCTGCGCTTCCCACTGGAAGGGGGTAAACGGCTTGGGAATAAAGGGAGAAACGCTGATGGTGACAAGCGGTGCACGCTTTGCGTGATTGGGATTTTGGTAATACGCCTCCACCACGCGGTGTGCAAGCTCGGCAATGCCGCGCAAGTCCTCGTGCGTTTCGGTCGGCAGTCCCTGCATAAAATACAACTTGATTTGATTTTTGCCCGCATCGAAGGCAACCCCGACAGCGCGCATCAAATCCGCCTCGCACACATTTTTGTTGATAACGTCCCGCATGCGCTGTGTGCCCGCTTCGGGAGCAAAGGTAATGGAGGAGGCACGCACCGAAGCGACCTTTTCCATCAACTCCTTGGTAAACGAATCCACCCGCAAGGACGGAAGCGACAGACTGACCATATTGGGATCCGTCCATTCCAAAAGACGGTCGGTCAGGGTGTCCACCTGTGTATAATCACTGATGGAAAGACAGCAAAGAGAAACCTCTTCATAGCCGCTTGACCGATACAGTGCCTTTGCCTGCGCATTCAAAACCTCGGGCGTTTTTTCGCGTACCGGACGGTACACCATGCCCGCCTGACAAAAACGGCAACCGCGAATGCAGCCGCGCGCAGGCTCAAGTACAATGCGGTCATGCACCGTATCAATATAGGGCATTACCAGCTTTTCGGGAAAAATCGCGCTGTCCATATCGCGCACAATGCGCTTTGTCACCTGCCGCGGCACGCCTTCGCAGGTCGGCTCCATCGCGGCAATGGTGCCGTCCTCGTGATATTCGATTCGATACAAGGACGGCACATAAACACCGGGAATGGTACACGCCGCCTCGTATAAAAACGCCTTGCGGCTGTATCTGCCCTCCGCCTTCATCTTGATATAAAGACGCACAATTTCGGGAAGCATCTCTTCCCCCTCGCCGATATTGAACAAATCGAAAAAGTCGGCAATCGGTTCGGGGTTATAGGAGCAGGGTCCGCCGCCGATGACAAGCGGTACATCCTCTCCCCGCTCGGCGGCAAGAAGCGGAATATTTCCCAGAGAAAGCATTTGCAAAACCGTGGTGTAGCACATCTCATATTGCAGGGTAAAGCCGACAAAATCAAAGTCGGTCAGCGGATCGCCGCTTTCATGTGCCCAAAGCGGAATGCCGTGCTTTTTCATTTGCGCCTGCATATCGGTCCAGGGGGCGTATACGCGCTCGCACCAAATATCCTCTTCCCGATTCAGGCATTCATACAGAATGCGAATGCCGAGATTGGACATGCCTATCTCGTATGTATCGGGAAAACAGAAGGCAAAACGTGCACGCACGCGCTCCTTGTCCTTTACAATCTGTCCGTATTCCCCGCCGCAATAGCGACCCGGTTTTTCCACTGCCTTGAGGACAGAACTGAAATTTTCTTTCATGCGGTCTTCTCACTTTCTTTTTTTCTTTGTTCTCTGCTCTGCTTTCTTTTGCATTGCCTTAATCTGCCGTTTCTTGACAACCGAAAGCTCGGATTCGTAGTCGCGTTTTTTACCGAGTGCATGTCGAATTGTCAAGACGGTCGGCAGACAAAGAAGCAATTGCGCGCCCATTACGACAAAGCCGTTTACATACCCCGTTATGCCGAATCCGACAAGAAGGGCGGCAAGCAGACCGACCAAAGCCATTTGCGCAATCTGCCATTTGCGCACGGTCTTTCGCATTTCTTGCACTCTTTCGCAAAGCATAATCGGCTCTGCCATTTTTTCTTCGCGTTCGGTTACCAGAATGCCGCTGTCGGCAATCCCGCCCGCCGCACGCTGCAGCAAACGCTCGGGCTTAATCACACGCACCGGAGATTCCTCCCCGCCGTGCACATGTCTTGCCATAAAGATTTCGTTAATATTGGGATCAAAGGTGTAGATGGCAACACCGATTCCCATTCGCATCAGCCGTTCGGCTGCAAGCTGGAAGCTCTTGCGCGCTTCATATTCCACCGCATACCCCATTTTAAACCGTCCGTCCACCGCGATATAAATCACCGTGCTGTCCTCCTGCTTTTGCAGATTGCCGAGAATTGAGGTATCAAGCGGTGGCATGGACACGTTATTTTTGGAAAGATAGGAATAGTCCCCCATCAGAATATGGGTAGCACCGTCCTTGTAAAAGGAGATGCCGTCCTCGCCCACTTCGGCAATGGTCAGCTCGGTGTGTCCCCGGTCAAGCGGTTCTTCGCCTTCGCCCGCAAGTCCTTCCAGACCCTCAAGCGTCCCGCCGACAACCGAGAAAAGCTGTTGCAAAAGTCGGGTGCATTCCCGCACTTCCGCATCTCCGCGCACCTTGATGCGCGTTTTCCGACGCACCGAAAACAGCTCGGTGTCGCTGAAAATCAGCGTTTTGGGTCCCGCATAGCAATCAATCGCACCGTCGCCTATCAAGGCACATCCTTCCGCCGACAGCTTGCGTGCGCAGGCATATCCCGCAATCGCATATCCGAGCGGCAAGGAAAGCGGCGTTCCCACCAGGAAAACAACCATAAATGCCGCTCCTGCCGCCGACAGACTGCCTTGCAATGCGCCTGCCGCACAGCCTGCCGCCGTAGCAATCAAAAAGAGTGCGGTCAACAGATAAATCAGCCATGTACAGCCCTGCGACATCTCCCTGCTGCGGCGGAAAAAGCCTGCAAGCGAATCAATCTTTTTGACACGGTAAACCCGTTCTTCGTTCGGGCGGTCGCCTTCACTGCGCGGGGTGTCAATGCGACGTACACGCGTTCCCTTGTAATATTTCTGCGGCTCCGACAAAACAGGCTCCAGCACAAACTTGTCCATGTCCGAAGAGGCTACACGGTAATCCAGGAGCTGTCTGTGTAAATACAGAATCCGACATACAATACCAATAAGAAGCATAAAAGAGGTTGCAAAATGGAAAAGCGGTGCGGTGCCGTCCCACAGCAAAAGCAAAAGAAGGTCATAGACAACGGTCAGACATGCCGCAACCGATACCGCGGAAAAAGGAGTTGCCGCAAAATGCAACAAATCTGCCAGGGAGCGGTACAAGTCGGGCAAGGATGCCGCTATACAGACAAAAAACACCAAAAGACCGAAAAGCGGATAGGTACGCGCGGTCATAAACGGATCGGCGGCAACCGCATCTGCCGAACGGAAGAGTGCCAAATGATCGTAAAAGCCGAAAAATGCAGTCAAAATCGCGGTCACAATAAAGCGAATACGCAGCGTGCGACCTTCCTTGCGGAAACGGCTTTTGTCCGCCTGCTTGCGCTGACTGTCGCAGAAAACGCCGTCTTCCTCGCAGTCTGCCTCTTCTTGCCGATATTTAATGCGATCCACACGGGCATCCCCCAATGTTGCACGCAATTCTCCTTCGTATCCCATCCCAATCAGCATCAAAATATCATTTCGATTCAGTTCGGCATCCGGACGAATTTCGGGCGCCGACATCTGTGACAGGAAGGCATCGAGTGCCCCCGGCGTTCCCTGCGCGCCGTCGGTTTGATAGGGCTCGGGTTCGGATTCCGATTCCGGCTCGGGTTCCGGCTTCGGCTCGGGTTCCGGCTCCGGTTCGGGCTCGGGCTCGGGTTCGGGTTCGGGCTCGGGTTCCGGTTCGGGTTCGGGCTCCGGTTCGGGCTCCGGTTCGGGCTCCGGCTCGGGCTCCGGCTCGGGTTCCGGCTCCGGCTCGGGTTCGGGCTCGGGCTCCGGTTCAGGTTCGGGCTCGGGCTCCGGTTCGGGTTCGGGTTCGGGTTCGGGTTCGGGCTCGGGTTCGGGCTCCGGTTCCGGTTCGGGATCGGGTTCGGGCTCGGATGATTTTATGATAACAGGATTTGATTCGGTATGTTCTGCAAGAATGGTGGATCGCAACAGCTGCTGCAATTCCGCGTCTTCCGCACTCGGTTCCCCGGAGACATCGGTCGATTCTTCCGGAATATCCTGTTCCAAAGACGCCCTCAGTTGTTCCATCAACGTTTGCAGATTCATATCATCCTCTTTTGACTTTCGATTCTGCGGCAACCTTGCTCATCTCCTTTTCGTTCTAATTCATTCTAATTCATTCCAAACTAATTCGGTAACTCTATGGGTTTGTCCTTTTAAGGGTTTCTGTGCTGTTTTGCCGCCTCCGCAAGCAAAACGGCAGCGGCGGTTGAGACATTAAACGAATTGACCTTCCCGTACATCGGAATGGAAATCACACCGTCGCACGCCTCTGTGACAACGCGCGAGACACCGTTTCCTTCACTGCCGAACACCAGCGCGCAGGCACCCGACAGGTCGGCACCGTAGAAGGGGGTTCCGCCCGCCTCGGCGGCATAGACCCATACACCCGCTTCCTTGAGCGTGCGAACTGCCGCCGCGATATTCGGCACACGCGCAATTGCCATATGCTCCAATGCCCCCGCAGACGCCTTGGTCACAAGCGGCGTCAAGCCGACCGCGCGGCGCTTGGGAATTACAATTCCATGCGCACCGCATCCTTCCGCACAGCGAATCAAAGCACCCAAATTATACGGGTCGGTAATGCCGTCCGCAACCACGATAAGAGGCGCTTCTCCGCGCTCCCTTGCAATGGCAAGAATATCCTCCAAATCAACAAATTCTTTTTCGGAGGTCATGGCAACAATCCCTTGATGCGGCGCAAATCCCGACATCGCATCCAGCTTGTCCCTGTCCGCTTCCACAATCGGAATGCCGCGTTCGATTGCCTCGGCAACCAAAACCACAATCGAGCCTTCGCGATCGCCCTTGCGGACATATATTTTTTCAATCGGTCGCTCGGTTTTAAGCAGCTCCCGCACCGCGTTGCGCCCAAAGACCAATCCGTCCGACAGCGTTTGCTCTTTCGTCTGCCGCACGGTTTGCACATTTCCGGTATTGGTCAGGGATTTCGGCTCTCTGCTTCGCCCGTAACGGTTCGGGCGCTGTGCTCCCTGTCGATTTTTCTGTTCGCTCTTTTTTGTCTGTCCGTTTTCCATATGTACCCCTCAAAGAATAATTCCGACATTTCCGATCCCGGGGATCGGAGACGCTCTCTCCCTATATTATAACACATTTCAATCGATTTGTATATACAAAAAATGCGTTTTTTTGGTCAACTCTCGCATTTTGGCAAAAAAATGTTCGACACAAAGAGACACGCTTCGCCAAAAAAGGGCAAGACTTGATTTTTGCGGGAAAGATTCTCCCGCAAAAACCGCTTGCCCTTTATCAATGTACCGCCGAATCAATCAGCACTTTCCTGTTTTATGGAAATAACCTTTGCCACGACGCGGAAAAAGCGTTCGCAGGATGCCAAATCCAATGCCTCGTCCGGCGAATGAATGGCGTGCATAATCGGACCGACCGAAATCATATCCATCTCCGGCACGCGATTGCTGATAATGCCGCACTCCAGCCCCGCGTGAATCACGGTGACCGACGGTTCCTTGCCGAACAAATCGCGATACGTCCGCAAATAGGTCTCCCGCAAAGCCGAATCTTTTTTGTAATTCCAGCCGGGATAGCGCGCATACGACACGGCACTGCCGCCGAGAGCGGTTGCCAAAGCATCCAAATCGGCAATCGAAGCATCTAATTGACTGTCAATTGCCGAACGGGAAGAAAAGGTACAAATCACACGGTCCCCTTCTGTTCGCACAACGCCCAGGTTGCGGGAATACTCCACAAGTCCGTCGATATTCTGACTCATTGCCAAAACACCGTTTGCGGCACAGCACAAAGCCGCGGTCACCCGTGCGGTCATAGCCTCGGAAAAAGCGCCCTCGACAGCGTCGCCGGCGGTCGCGCTTGCCGTAAAATCGGCATCGGCGGCACAAAGCTCTCCCCGCAACGCTTCCGCATGTCCGAGAAAGGCGGCGGAAAACGCATCTGCATCCGCGCAGGCAACGGTGGCAAAGCACTCACGCGGAATGGCATTGTCCTTACTGCCGCCGTTGACGGCAAGCAGACGGTAGGCAGAGGCTTTCCCCGCAACCGCCAGGCATCTGCCCATAATTTTATTGGCATTGGCACGTCCTTTATCGATTTCCGCGCCGGAATGTCCGCCGCAAAGTCCGCGAATGCAGAGCCTAAGCGTTTGCCATGCGGTCGCCTCGCGATCGCCCTGCAATGTCAAATCGGTTCGCACGCCGCCCGCACAGCCGCAGGTGACAACCCCTTCGTCCTCGCTGTCCAGATTCAGCATTCTGCGCGCATGCAAAACGGTATAATCAAATCCTTCCGCACCCAAAAGTCCGGTTTCCTCTTCCACGGTAAACAGACATTCAATCTCGGGATGCGCGGGCACCTCGCCGTCCAAAACGGCAAGCATCAGCGCAACCGCAATGCCGTCGTCGCCGCCAAGTGTGGTACCGCGGGCACGCAATTGTCCGTTTTCCACATACAGGCGCAAGCCGTCGCGCAAAAAATCATGCTCCACATCGGCATTTTTTTCGCAGACCATATCCATATGTCCCTGCAAAAGCAAGGGCGACTCCTGCTCGTATCCCGCGCTTGCCGGCATGCGTACAAACAGATTGCCGACACGGTCACGCGACCAAAACAGCCCTCGTTCCCCGGCAAATTTCGCAATATAGTCGCCGACACCCTTTTCGTTTCCCGACCCGTGCGGAATCGCACAAAGATCCTCAAAAAAGCGAAACATCCGCTTCGGCTCATAGCCGTTCACTACATATTCCATTCGATTTTCCCTCCGTTTCCTCTCTGTCTCAATACCGATTCATCTTTTCCTTGGAGATATTGACAATCCCTTCCGGCAGTTTTCCCATGGTCTCCATCATTTTACCGGCACCGCGCACCACGCAGGTTTCCGAGTCCTTGGCAAGACGTGTCGGCACTCCCGTAACCTTTTCAATCAATCGATCCAGTCCCCACAGCTTACTGCCGCCGCCGGTCATCAAAATACCGCGGTGCAAAATATCGCCGACAAGCTCGGGCGGTGTCCGTTCTATCACCGAACAAATCGCGTCCAAAATAGCGGTAATCGGCTCCATCAGGGCTTCCATCATCTCACGCGAGTTCATAACCGCAAGCTGCGGCATCCCTTCGGTCAAATCCCGACCCTTGACCTCCATCTCCATGGTTTGTCTGTGGTCGTAGACCATGCCGATTTCCATTTTGACCGTTTCCGCCATGCGTTCGCCAATCAGCATATTGTATTTTCGGCGCACATAGTGCATAATTGCCTCATCGAATTTATCACCGCCGATACGAATGCTCTCGGATACGACAATGCCGCCAAACGAGATTACCGCAATTTCGGTCGTGCCGCCGCCGATATTGACAATCATTTGCCCGTCGGCTTTGGTAATATCCACGCCTGCGCCGACAGCGGCGGCAAGCGGTTCTTCAATCAAATAGGTTTTGCGTGCGCCCGCCTCTTTGGAGGCTTCCACCACGGCACGCTCCTCCACCTCGGTAATTCCCGAAGGAACGCAAATCAAGACACGCGGCGGGAACATGGTATTGCCGCACGCGCGACGGATAAAGTACTGAAGCATTTTCAGCGTCACGTCATATTGACTGACCACACCGTCCCTGAGCGGACGGATTGCCACAATATTTTCCGGCGTGCGTCCCACCATATCCGCGGCTTCCTTGCCGACGCGCACCACGCGATCGGTCGTGGTGTCAATGGCAACCACAGACGGCTCACACAGCACGATTCCCTTGTCCTGCACATAAACGAGAACATTGGCAGTGCCAAGATCAATGCCAATATCTTTTGTGAACTTTCCAAGCCATTTTCCCATGCTTGCACCGCCTCCCTTCGCGCCTGTTTTTTATACATGCATTCATTATATACTATTTACCGAAAAAAGTCAAGGTGCCGCCGCATAATTTTTTTAAAAAAGCCGCCACCCGCGAGATGCAGGTGGCGGTTTGGATTTAATGGGTTATTTTGCAATGTCGCCGTCGGTGCAGTGGATGACGTAGGAGCCGGTG
>CAZMAZ010000034.1:0-13583 GCA_964564255.1 uncultured Clostridium sp.
CTGAAAGTTCTTTTAGCAGATTGCTGAAAGTTCTTTTAGCAGATTGCTGAAAGTTTTCGCCCGGCCTTTTGCCTAAAAGGCAGTTTTTCAAAAGGCGGCGCAGTCGAGGGCGCGGAGCCCTCGTCGCCGTCCGCAGACGGCGAAATCCTCCCTTCGGCGCTTTCTTTTTGCCAAGCTTTTTCTTTGCGCCTACAGGGTCAAAGAAAAAGCGGCAATGGATTCTATGCATTTTAACAATTAGAGAGCCTTTTGTCTACAACCTGATTCAAATGCGAAATGCATTTGAAATTCCCGACAGAATGCATGGGTTCGCATATCCCGCGAAGCCGTTGGAAGATTGCTTTTCGATGTTTGCTGTTGCTTGGATTTCATAAAAAAGAAGGAGAAATGACAATGCAAGAATTTACAAAAGAAGAAAGAATGAATCGAATTGCATCACGCCTGCGCACGCTCTATCCCGATGCCGTTTGTGCGTTGGAATGGCAAGAGGCGGGAATGAAAGAAGAAAACGAGGAAAATATTGTACGCAAAAACGGTTGGCGTCTGCTTGTAATGGGAAGGTTGTCCGCACAATGCACGGATGTGCGCGTCAACATGGTGAGTCGTGAATTGTTTGCCCGTTATCCCACCTGCAGAGCACTTGCGGATGCGCCGATTGCCGAAATTGAAGAACTGATTCGTCCTTGCGGACTGTTTCGCACAAAAGCGGCAAGCATCAAAGCTGCATGCGGCATTTTATGTGACCGTTATGACGGTTGTGTTCCGGACCAAATGGAAGAACTGCTTGCTTTGCCCGGTGTCGGCAGAAAAATTGCCAATTTGCTTTTGGGCGATTTGTACGGACAACCTGCCGTTGTGGCGGATACGCATCTGATTCGTTTGTGCGGGCGATGGGGCATGTACCCGCAAAGTTTAAAGGATCCCGTAGCGGTGGAACGCCTGATGCGCTCACTTTTATCGCCGACCGAATCGGCGGATTTTTGCCATCGCGTCGTACAGTTTGGACGCGATTTTTGCAGTGCGCGCGCCCCTGCGTGCAAAACCTGTCCGCTTTGCGATCTTTGCCCGTCCGCTTTGCAAACAAATAAGATGTCTATAGAAAATAATGAGGGGCGATATACCAAAAAGCAAGAAAAAATATGTAAAAAAGAAAAGAATTCGGCTTGCCAGTCTTGACAACGAGAGGGAATATGTGTATAATAGAAGCAGTTTTTCTTGCGCGGTTTATATGTAGAGTAAGAGAGTCTGAATGTGTTTGAATCAGATCGAAAGGATCGGAAAGGAGACACCCATGGAGGAACGGATTTTGATTCCGGATGCCGTTGCCGATTGTATGGAAAGCCTGGAAGATTGTGGCTTTTGTGCATATTTGGTTGGGGGATGTGTGCGCGATGCTTTGCTTGGACAAACGCCGCATGATTACGATTTGACCACCGACGCCACGCCGCAACAAATGCTGTCGGTTTTTGAAGGGTGGCGCGTGATTCCGACCGGCTTGCAGCACGGAACTCTGACTGTGCTTTCTCGCGGCATGCCGATTGAAATTACAACCTTCCGTGTGGACGGTGTTTATACAGATAACCGACATCCTTCCTCTGTTTCTTTTTCTTCCAAGTTGGAGGACGATCTTTCTCGGCGGGATTTTACGGTTAATGCCATGGCATACCGTCCGTGTGACGGTGTGGTCGATTGCTTTGACGGAATGCGACACCTGCAAGAGCGCAAAATCGTATGTGTCGGAGATCCCGATCGTCGCTTTTCCGAAGACGGGTTGCGTTTGATGCGCGCACTGCGTTTTGCATCGGTACTCGGCTTTTCGGTGGATACGATAACGGGCGAGAGCATTCACCGTAACCGATTACTTTTGCAACATATTGCGGTGGAACGCATTTATTCGGAATGGATACGACTTTTGCAAGGACGGGGCGCCGCCGCTGTTTTGTCGGAATATGAAGATGTGATTGCTGTTTTTTTGCCGGAACGGGAGCAAATCCCTTTGTCCCCGTCCGCATATGCGGCACTTGCGCGATTGCCACACGATACCAAAGGAGCGGGAAAAGAACAAGCCGCATTGTTTTTGGCAGCTTATCTTTCGGATTTGGATACCCAAACCGTCAGTCATATTCTCCACAGATTGCATGCAGACAATCGTACACGCCTGCTGACGTGTGCCTTGATTGATGACGCGTTTGTAACGCTGCCTTTTGATGCAAGCGGTATTCCGAATCGACGTGCACTGCGCAGATTTTTGCGAGGAAAAGAACGCGAATATACGCAAATGCTGTTTACCTTACGCATGGCGTTGCGAGAAGAAAAACAACAGCGAGATGCCGAATATGCACTTGCGAGGGCGGCAAATGCCGTTTACGAAGAAGGCGCCTGTCTTTCATTGTCAACATTGGCTGTTCGAGGAAATGACCTGCGTCGATTGGGGATTACAGACGGAAAACGGATAGGAGATATTCTTGAGTATCTTCTTTGCGCGGTAATTGATGAAGAATTGCCGAATCGACGGGAAGAATTGCTTGATGCCGCCGTAGGGCGGTGGAAAGGGGAATTGTCATGAAGAATCAAAAAATTCAAAAGCGTTTGGAACGCGATCAGGTGCTGACCGTGCCGAATTTGATGAGCCTTTTTCGCCTGTTGCTGGTTCCGCTTCTGTTTATCTTTACCTTTGCCTGTTCCGCGGACTGGTGGGTATATGCGGTGTTTGCCGTTTCCATTGTATCTGCACTGACCGATGTGGTTGACGGCTTGATTGCGCGCAGGTTTAATTGCGTCTCGGATCTTGGGAAACTGCTTGATCCCGTGGCAGACAAGCTCACCCAATTTTCACTTATGTTTTGTATCGGCGTTCGCTTTGAATTTACGCCGCTTTTGTGGTTACTTGGATTTCAAATTGTCAAGGAATGCGCCATGTTTGCCGCCGGTTGTTTTGTCCTGAAAAATACGGATACGGTCAACAGCGCGCGTTGGCACGGAAAGGTTGCAACCGTTGTTCTTTATGCCTCCATGATGGCGATTTTGCTGTTCCCGATGTCAACGACCGTGCGCATTGTGATTGTTTTGTTTTGCGCGGCATGGGTGCTGTTTTCTTTGATTATGTACCTTCTCTACTACAAAAAATTGATTCGGGCAATACGCGAGAAAAAGACGGAAGATAAATCCAAATGATTGAATGCGAAAAAATAAAAATCAGGTAAGAGAAAGCCGGTGAAAAAATGAAAATTGTAATTGCCGGAAACGGTAAGATAGGCAGTGTATTGACCGGACAATTGGTTGCCGAAGGTCACGATGTGACCTTGATTGACATTGATATGCAAGCGTTGGAATCGGGGAGTGAACAATATGACGTCATGTCTGTGCAGGGAAACTGTGCCGCGATGCAAACGCTCAGCGAAGCGGGCGTCGAAGAGGTGGATCTTCTGATTGCAACCACGGGAATCGATGAAGTTAATCTTTTGACCTGTATGACTGCGCATGCGATGAATCGAGACATTCATACCATCGCGCGCATTCGCAATCCGGAGTACACCGACCAGGCATATATGATGAAGGACGACTTTGCGCTGTCCATGGTTTTTAATCCGGACAAGCAAACGGCGATTGAGATTGAACGGTTGCTCAAATACCCGGGATTTCTCAAGCGCGATGCTTTTGCGGACGGCAGAATGGAAATTTGCGAGCTGCGGGTAGAAGAAAATAGTCGACTGCGCGGTGTTTCGCTGATTAAAATGAATACCATTATCAAGTGCAAGGTGCTGGTTTGTGCGGTTTTACGTGCGGGCAAGGTGTTGATTCCGGATGGTAATTTTGTGATACAGGCGGGGGATCGTCTGTTTATTACCGCTACGGCGGACAACCTTGCACTGCTTTTGCGCAATCTGGGAATGCAAACGCATAAGGCACGTCGTGTTGTTTTGATAGGCGGTAGCATGATTAGCATATATCTTGCGGAAATGCTGTTAAAGCAGGAAGTCTCGGTACAGATTATCGAAGCGGATGCCGCCCGTTGCACCCAGCTTGCGGCGCGGTTGCCCGATGCACAGATTTTGCACGGAGATGCGATGACGCAGTCGGTTTTGGAAAGTGAGCGCGTGGGAGAAGCAGACGCGGTGATTGCATTGACGGGAAAAGATGAATTGAACATTATCCTTTCCCTCTATGCCTCTTCTTGCGGGGTAGCGCAGGTGATAACCAAACTCAGTCGAGTTGATCAGATGCATTTGGTTGAAAATCTGCCGATCGGACGGATTGTCTGCCCCAAAAATTTGTGCAGTAACGGAATCGTACGCTATGTACGCGCGATTCCAAATCAAAAAACCGCCGCCAAAACCATTCATACAATTGCGGATGGTAAGGTAGAGGCCCTGGAATTTGCGGTGGATGAAGAAACCCGTTATCGCGACCTGCCGTTGCGGGAAATTCGTTTGCGGAAAAATATATTGGTTGTCGGCATCTCAAACGGAACGCATACCGAGATTCCGAGCGGTTCCTCCTGTTTCTCTCTGGGGGACAGCGTGGTTGTGGTTTCTTCGGGAGAGCGCGTGATTGGATGTCTGAACGACATTTTTGAATAAGCGGGGCGTTTTTATGAACTATCGGATGATGGCGCGGATTAATGCGCTGATTTTGGCGGGAGAAGCCATTTTCATGATTCCGCCGCTTGTGTTGGCACTGGTTGACGGTGTGTATGTAACCTTTCGAGCCTTTTTAATCGGTATTTTGACCATTTTAGCGGTGGCAGGAGGATTGGCAATCTTATCGCGCGGAGCAAAGAAAGGCTTTTATGCCAAGGAAGGTATGATCTGTGTCGGTGTTTCCTGGCTTTTGATGAGTCTGCTCGGTTGCCTGCCGTTTTGTATTTCGGGTGAAATACCGCATTTTGTAGATGCATTGTTTGAGATGGTTTCGGGCTTTACCACCACAGGTGCGACCATTGTAAAGGATGTGGAGGCGCTGTCGCGTGCGGTGCTTTACTGGCGCAGTTTTTCGCATTGGGTTGGCGGCATGGGTGTTTTGGTGTTTCTCCTGGCGATTATTCCGCTCGGAGGGCAAAACAAAGGATTTACCATGCATTTGATGCGTGCGGAAAGCCCGGGACCCGATGTTGGGAAATTGGTTCCCAAAATTCGTCAAACGGCGGCAGTGCTTTATTTGACTTATATTGCACTGACTCTTTTGAACTTTTTGTTTTTATTGCTTGGCGGCATGCCGACCTTTGATGCGATTTGTACGGCGTTCGGCACGGCGGGCACAGGCGGGTTCGGTATCAAAAACGACAGCATGGCAAGCTACAGCCCGTATTTGCAAGGCGTGACTACGGTTTTTATGTTGCTTTTCGGCGTTAATTTCAGTTGTTTTTATTTGTTGCTTTTGCGCAAAGTGCGTGCCGTGCTTCGCGATGAGGAGTTGCGCCTCTATCTCGGCGTCGTTTTGGCATCGACTCTTATGATAGCCGCAAATCTTTACCGTACCTGCGCGCAGTTTTCAGATTCGTTTGGGTCTGCGTTGCATCATGCGGTGTTTCAGGTGTCTTCTTTTATCACTACAACCGGTTTTTCCACGGCATCGTATAACGATTGGCCCGCGTTCTCTCAGGCGATTTTGCTTGCCTTGATGGTGATTGGTGCCTGTGCGGGCAGTACGGCAGGTGGAATTAAATGCGCGCGTGTTTTACTTCTTTGCAAAGGATTAAAGCGAAATTTGACGCAAATGGTGCGTCCGCGTGAAGTGCGTTTGATTCGGGTCAGCGGAAAAACAGTGGATGAAAAGGTGATGGCGAATACCAATGCCTATTTGTCTGCCTATGTTGTAATTTTGATTGCAAGCACGGTGGTTGTGTCGCTTGACGGGTTGTCTTTCCTTGCCAATTTCAGCGCGGTTTTGTCTTGCTTTAACAATATTGGCCCCGGGTTTGCGGAAGCGGCAGCCAATTTTTCCTGCTTTGGGACACTTTCCAAATCGGTGATGATTTTTGATATGCTTGCGGGCAGACTTGAAATTTTCCCGATATTGGTGATGCTGAGTCCGGGCGTGTGGCGTCGGCATTGAAAATTGCTTTTTACTACCCGACAAACAGTCGGATTTTTGGAGAATAACACATCATGGAACTGAAAAAATCAAGTTTGATTGGCGATCGAAAATTTTACGGGTTGCTTTTGGCAGTCGTTTTGCCTATCATTGCACAGAACGGTATTACACAGTTTGTTAGCTTGCTGGACAATATTATGGTGGGGCAAACCGGAACCGAAGCAATGTCCGGCGTTTCCATTGTCAATCAAATTGTATTTGTTTTTAATCTTGTCCTTTTCGGAGGATTATCGGGTGCGGGCATTTTTACGGCACAGTTTTTCGGCAGTAATGACAAAGAGGGCATTCGACGCACCGTTCGTTTTAAAATTGTAATTGCCGTTTTGATTTGCGTGGGCTTTATTATTTTATCGATTTTTTGCGGAGAGGCTTTGATTTCCTTGTTTATTCACCAAGGAAACAGCGAAGGGAATCCCGCATTGGTGCTCGAAAGCGGCTTGTCTTACCTGCGAATGCTCTATTGGTCACTTCCTTTCTTTACGGTTACGCAAATATACGCAAGTACTCTGCGTGAAACAGGGAAGACCCTGCCGCCTATGTTGGCGGGTATGGCAGCCGTTCTTGTCAATTTGTTTTTTAACTACCTTTTGATTTTCGGTAACTGGGGATTTCCGCAAATGGGCGTGGCAGGTGCCGCTTTGGCAACCGGTATTTCGCGTGTAGTGGAAATGTCGATTGTTCTGATTTGGGCGCATACGCATACCGAGAAAAATCCCTATTTGCGCGGATTGTACCGTTCTGTTCACATCGGAGGGGATTTGATCAAGCAGATTTGCATCAAGGGAATGCCGCTGATGCTCAATGAATTTCTTTGGTCATTGGGAACGACGGTTATGGCGCAACGCCTGTCTATGCGAGGAATCGATGCGTATGCGGCGTACAACATTTCCAGTGTGGTGTCCAATCTGTTTAATGTGGTCTTTATTTCGATGGGAAGCGCCATTGCAATCCTGCTTGGTCAACTGCTTGGCGCGGGAAAGATTGAACAAGCAAAACAGGATGCCAAAAAATTGCAGTTTGCGGCAGTGGTCAGCTCGCTTGTTATGGCGGGACTGATGATCGCAACTTCTTCCCTTTTTCCGCTTTTTTACGACGTGGAAACGTCTGTGCGGCAAACGGCGACCTATCTGATTATCGTTTCCGCCTGTGTTATGCCGATTTCTTCGTACAATAATGCTTCCTATTTCACCATTCGTTCAGGCGGCAAAACGTTGATTACCTTTTTGTTTGATTCCTGCTTTGTATGGGCAGTAACCGTTCCGGTTGCGACATTGCTTGTCAATTTCACCTCATGGTCGGTTGTATGGGTCTATGCGGGATGTATGTCATTGGAACTGCTCAAAGGGATTGCGGGGACTATTTTGGTGCGTTCCGGCAAATGGGCGCAAAATCTGGCTCTTTCCGCAAAAACAACAGGTGAGAACCAAACCTGACATGCAATGCGCGGCAGGTCGGAAATATGTGCATCAATCAGTGCATCAGTCCGTGTATAAATCCTTTTCGGCGCGGGGAAAATATTCACAAACCGCAAACGAAAGGGGGAAAACCCAAATGAAAATGATTGAAATGCCGCGAGAAGAGCAGTGCGTCGGCTTGTGCACAGCTGTTGTGACTGCCATGGTGGCGGGAGGCTGTGCCTGTTTGATGCTCAACAGAAAGCGGCGTAAATGCCATCGCAAGCATTGCATGAAACACTATCTCAAGCGAGCAGGCATGATTATGTACGGTGCGGGTACCGCACTGCGCAGTTTATCAAAGCAGCTCTGTTGAAACAATTTTCGCAGCGCCGATCGGTGTATTGCATCATGCTCGAAAGCCGCCTTCTGTACCTTACGTGTGGAGAAGGCGGCTTTTGTTTTTAGGGCACCTCTGAAAATTCATCGCACGCAGATTCGGCGAGATCTTTTTCGTCATTTGTCGCAAAACTCCTCGGCAGTAGCGCTGCTACAGCCATCGTCTTTTTGCCTAAACTGACAAAAAATCTCTCTGCCGCCCAGCGCGCGTTGAATTATTAGAGGTACCCTTTATTTGGTATGCAAAGAAATTTCGGCTGCCTGCAAGATTCTTTTAAGAAACCACTTGCACAAATGCGTAAAATCGTATATAATATATAACGGTAATATGATTCGGGAAGGAATGAGGGCATGAGTGCAAATTTTGCAATTGAAGGGTTTGCGGGGAAGAGATGTGATGTGCTCGGTATGGGTGTGTCCAATCGCCCGTTGGTTTCGGCACTTTTGGAGGAAGGGGCAATCGTTTGTGTTCACGATCGCAAATCTCCTAAAGAATTGGGAGGCGAAGCGGAAGCATTTGCCGCGCGGGGAGTGTCCTTTATTTGCGGAGATTCTTATCTTGATAAAATAGAAGGAGAATATTTGTTTCGTTCGCCGGGAATTCGTCCGGATTTGCCCGAAATTCAAAATGCGGTTGCGCGCGGTGCGATTTTGACTTCCGAAATCGAAGAGTTTTTACATCGGTGCCCCTGTCCCGTTATCGGGATTACAGGCAGTGACGGAAAGACCACCACGACCACCATTACGTATCTGCTTTTGCAGGCAGAAGCAGAGCGCCGCAATTCTCGGAATGCGGTGTGGCTTGGCGGCAATATCGGACAGCCGCTTTTTGCGAAGGTAAAAGATATTCAGTCGAATCATCGTGTGGTGCTGGAGCTGTCGAGCTTTCAACTGCAAACCGCAGAGCGCGGTGTTGACTGCGCCGTGATTACCAATATTACGCCAAATCATTTGAATTGGCATCTTGATATGGACGAATATATCGCAGCGAAAGCGCGAATTTTCAAGTCCCCTTGTTGCATGTTGGTTACCAATCGGGACGATCCGATTTGTATGGCGCTTGCTGCCGATGCCGAGATGCCGCTGACGCTGTTTTCTCTGCAAAAGAGCAGTTACGAAGCGGTTACAGTCGGCATGCCAAGAGGCACACGTGCGCTGTTTTTGCGCGAAGATGCCGTTGTTTTTTGTGACGGTGACAACGAGCAAACGGTTTTACATACGCGTGCGGTTCGCTTGCCGGGGTTACACAATCTGGCAAATTACATGGCGGCAATCGGTGCCACATGGGGAAAGGTCGGAACGGATACGATCAAAGAGATTGCCGCCCGGTTTGCGGGAGTGCCGCATCGGTTGGAATATGTACGGGAATTGGGCGGTGTTGCTTACTATAACAGCTCTATCGATTCAACGCCGACGCGCACAGCTGCGGCATTGTCCGCACTGCCAAAAAAACCGATTGTGATTTGTGGCGGACGCGGGAAACATATTTCCTATGCGCCGCTTGCACAAACCTTGTGTGCTCGCGCCAAGGCGGTGGTGCTGACCGGTGAAATGGCAGATGAGATTTGTGCGGAGCTGGGAGCATGTCCCGCATTTGATGCCGCACATTTGCCGATATACAAAGAATCGGCATTTGCGGATGCCGTTCGGTGTGCCCATGACATTGCAAAGCCGGGGGATATTGTTCTGCTTTCGCCCGCATGTACCAGCTTTGACGCCTTTTCCAATTTCGAAGAGCGCGGAGAACGGTTTCGGCAAATTGTGCAATCGTTTGTTGAGTAAGGCACCAACGGAAAAGCAAAAAGAAAAAGAAGAAAAAGAAGAAAAACAGAAAGGATTGATGTTCGGTCAAGCAGTGCCAAATGGCGGCATCGGGATCGAACCGAGGTGAAAATATGCGATTTTCGGAACCGCTTTTAAATTTATGTCGGGAGGCGGAGCAGGCACTCGCGCCGCATTTTGCACGAATTGAAGAAATTTCTTGCCAAAACACTGCGCGTGTGATGGAAGTATTTCGGGACCATCGTGTGGCAATGACCAATTTTGACGGCACCGGCGGGTACGGCTATGATGACCGTGGGCGTGAGGTCCTGGATCGAATTTATGCAGACGTTTTCGGCGCGGAAGCGGCATTTGTTCGGCATCAAATTGTCAACGGCACCCAAGCGCTGACCATTGGTCTGTTCGGACTTTTGCGCCCGGGAGATGTTCTTTTGTCGATTGCGGGGAAGCCGTACGATACATTGGAAGAGGTGATCGGCATACATGGTGCAAACGGAGACGGTTCTCTTGCCGATTTCGGCGTTTCTTACCGACAGGTGGAGCTGACCGCCGCGGGAGAATTCGACCTGCCTGCTATCGGGGAAGCGATTGGGGTTTGCGGAGAGCACTTAAAGGTGGTCTTTATTCAGCGTTCAAAGGGGTATCTCAATCGCAAGACGCTTTCGGTTGAACAGATAGGCGAGGTGATTCGATTTGTCCGTTCCCGTGTGCCGTCTGTTTATGTTGTGGTGGATAACTGTTACGGAGAATTTACTGAAATGCGGGAGCCGACAGCAGTCGGCGCGGATTTGGCTATCGGGTCGCTGATTAAAAATCCGGGCGGCGGCATGGTGGAATGCGGCGGATATTTGGCAGGAAGTGCACGCGCGATTCAGCTTGCCTCCTACCGCTTGACCACAGTGGGAACGGGACTTGAGGTCGGCGCTACAATCGGACAAAATAAAAGCCTTTACAAAGGACTGTTTTATGCACCGCACACGGTGGCACAGGCGCTCAAAACAGCGCATCTTGCGGCATACTTATTTGACGCCATGGGCTTTACGGTGGAGCCGGCATGGAATGAAACGCGGTATGATATTATTCAAAGTGTGATTACCGGTTCACGAGAGGGGTTGTGCGCATTTTGCCGTGGCATCCAAAGCGGGTCACCGGTAGATGCGTTTGTTACCCCGGAGCCGTGGGCAATGCCGGGATATGCCGATGAGGTCATTATGGCGGCGGGTACCTTTGTGCAAGGAGCGTCGATTGAGCTTTCCGCGGATGGACCGCTTCGTCCTCCTTATACGGCATTTTTCCAGGGAGGCTTGACCTATGAAAGCGGCAAGATAGGCATTTTGTCCGCCGCACAGGCAATGCTTGATGCGGGCATGGGGGACATATCATTGTGATTTTTTGTGAGCAAGAAGAATAAAGGCAAAGCAAATAAATGCAAATGAAGCAAACAAAGAAAACGGAGAAAGCAAAAATGAATCAAACCATTTTTACGAAAAAATGCGGAGTGCGATTGACGGCGTTGGGGCTATTATTGCTGATCGGACTTTCTTCCCTGATCGGTTGTGCACAGGAAGACGAAATTCCGGAAGGGTATCAGTATGCCACATGTAACGGAGCGTATTATCGTTTATTTATCCCGACACAGTGGAAAAGCACTGTGGAAAGCGGCATTTCGGGCGGTATTTATTCTACTGCCGAAAATGCAACGGTTAGCATGATCCGCGGACGGGAAGTGCATGCGTTGGATGAAAATTCTCCCGATATTTCCGCATGGTCGGGTACCGAGGAGACGGAAGATAAAAACGATGAAACCGATGCAAAAGACGTGCAAGAAGAAACAGCATTGCATTATGCGCTTCTTTGTGCCGAACAGTATCAAACGTCACTGAAAAGATACCGCCAAAACAATTTGAAAACCACAGTAATGGGGCGCCGTGCCGCGGCACGTTTGGAATACAGTGCTCTTGTGGGAGAAACCGAATATTCTTACTTTCAGGTTTTTGCCAAACACAAGGGCTATTTTTATGTATTTACCTATGCCGCACCCACTGCTTATTATGAAAGCAGACGGGAAATGGCAGAAGAAATTTTGAGTTATGTCACTTTTACCGAAACCGCATTTGAGAGTGACAACCTGCGTACCGCAAACGACGGAGCGACCGCTCCCGAAGGAATGCGATTGATTTCGGGAGATGAGGTTGCCTACCGTTTTTACGCGCCGCTATCCTGGCAGGTCGATCCGAATATGGGACAAAGTGCTGTCTACTATGCCGAAGATGACCGCTCCAATATTACGGTTTCCGGACATATGCCTGCCGAGGAAAATCTCACAATGGGCAGCTATAAGGAGCAGACGATTGAGGAGTACAAAGCGCTTTTTGATACCTTTACACTGCTTTCCGACACTTCTGCGCAGGAAGAAACAAAAGGATATACGGTGGACGGCAAATCAGCAATTCGCATTGTATATGAGGCGACATTGGGCGGACAAGCCTATAAGGTAGATCAAACCATGATTTTGCATGGTGCAATGGTGTATTTGATTACCTACACCGCAACTCCCGAAAACTTTGACCTCCATATCGCAGATTTAGAAGCAGTGCTCGAAGCATTTGTCTTTCGATGAGATCGGCTAAGACCGAAAAAATCGGACAAGACAAGTGCGAGGATAAGTAATTTTTTGGAAAATATTTTTGCGGTCGGCTATCAGCCGTAAAAACACGAAGGAGAATGAGATGACGCAAAATCGTCGAATTTATCTCGATAACAGCGCAACAACACCGCTATGCGAAGAGGCGCGCGCCGAAATGCTTGCCGCCATGGAAATTTACGGGAACCCCTCTTCCTTGCATGCCGCTGGGCTGGAGGCACATGCTTTGATTGAAAGAGCGCGTACCGCGTTGGCGACAGCGCTGGGAGTACGCAGACCGATTCCGGGGCAATTGCTGTTTACGGCAGGCGGCACCGAAGCAAACAACACGGCGTTGATTGGCAGTATTTACTCCAAAAAGCGACGGACAACCAACCGTATTATAACCACCGATTCCGAGCATCCGTCGGTTGCGCGTGTTATGGAGCGATTGGAGCGAGACGGTTTTGAAGTCATTCGCCTGCATACAAAGGGCGGCGCTTTGGATATGGAGGAAGCGGAAACTGCCATGCGGCAAACACCGCCGCTTGCGGTTTCGGCAATGCTTGTCAACAACGAAACCGGTGCCGTTTATGATTTGGAGACCTTATTTGCGCTTGCGAAGCGCTACAATCCCGATGTTATCACACATGCGGATGCCGTACAAGCACTCTTTAAATATAAATTCACACCGGAAAAACTGCACGCCGACCTGGTCAGTGTCAGCGGGCATAAGATTCACGGACCCAAAGGGGTCGGCGCACTCTATGTCAGCCCCGAAATTTTGCGCGCGCGGCGATTGATTCCGTATTTGGACGGCGGCGGGCAGGAAGCGGGATTCCGTTCCGGAACCGAAAACACGGTAGGAATTGCGGGCTTTGCCGGTGCGTTGCGTGCGGGCTTTGTAACACAGGATGCAAATATTGACACCATGCGGCATTTGCGTTCCTATGCGGCGGACAAACTGATGCAAATGGGATTTACCTGCAATATGCCGCCCAAAGCCGCACCGCATATTTTGAGTGTCACGGTGCCGGGGTTAAAAAGCGAAACCTTGCTTCACGCCCTATCGGGGGCAGGTATTTGTGTTTCGGCGGGTTCTGCCTGTTCCGCAAAATCACGCCGTCCGTCACAGACATTGCTTGCGTTTGGCTTGTTGCCGGATGCGGCGGATTCCACATTGCGTGTCAGTTTTTCGGCGCAAAATACGCAAGCCGAAGTTGACGCACTTTGCACGACATTGGCGGATTGCAGAGCACACCTGGTACATAAAGGGCACTAAACGGTTTTAT
>CAZMAZ010000035.1:0-2991 GCA_964564255.1 uncultured Clostridium sp.
CGACCCGCTGTAGCTTTGCTACAGCATGTAGCAGCGCTACTGCCGAGGAGTTTTGCGACAAATGACGGAAAAGATCTCGCCGAATCTGCGTGCGATGAATTTTTAGAGGTGCCCTAAAAGCACTTCCCTTCACGATTTTGCATAAGATAAGAACAAGAAGGGGGTGTTTGCATGAAAATTCGTATCATACGCTGTCCGCGATTTTTGTCGCCGCTCGTACGAAAACTGTTTGGCGGCAAAAAAGGAACAAATAAAAAAACATAAAGATAGTACTGACCCCGCCGCTCACATTTGCAAGCGGCGGGGTTCAGACTGTAGCTTTGCTACAGCCGTCATCCTTTTGTCTAAACTGACAAAAAATCTCTCTGCCGCCCAGCGTGCGTTGCATTATTAGAGGCACCCTACCGAAAAACGCGAAGTACCTCCAGTACATCTTGCGTTTTTCGCAATTGCAGGCAAAAAAATCTGTACCGAATCTGTACCACCTCATTAAATCAGTGTTTCCATAAAAAAGAACCAAAAGGTTTGCAAAACCTCTTGCGTTTTTACAAATTTCAGTGTATAATAAAGGCAGAGAGTAAAAAACGATGCGATTCATAAAATAAAACGAGAAAGGAATTAAAAAATGGAATACATCACTCTAAACAACGGTATCAGAATGCCGATGCTCGGTTACGGCGTGTATCAAGTTTCAAAAGAAGAATGCGAACGCTGTGTCAGCGATGCCTTGGAAGTAGGCTATCGACTCATCGACACGGCGCAAAGCTATTTCAACGAAGAAGAAGTGGGCAATGCCATCGTCAAAAGCGGCATCCCGCGCGAAGAAATTTTTTTGACCACAAAGGTTTGGATTGAACATTACGGTTACGAAAACTGCCGCAACTCGGTTTTGGAATCTCTACGCAAGTTACAAACCGACTATTTGGATTTGTGCCTGTTGCATCAACCGTTTTCCGATGTATACGGTGCTTATCGTGCACTGGAAGATTTGATGGCAGAAGGTAAAATCCGCGCGATCGGCATTTCCAATTTTTATCCCGATCGAATGGTGGACATTGCAAACTTTGCTCGTATAACGCCTGCTGTCAATCAAATTGAAATTCACCCGCACCACGCACAGACCGAAGCTCTTTCGTGGCATCAAAAATACGGCATTCGCCCCGAAGCATGGGCGCCGTTCGGGGAGGGCAGAGGCGGCTTGTTTTCCTTGCCCGAACTGGTAACAATCGGCGAAAAATACCAAAAAACCGCGGCACAGGTCATGCTTCGCTGGCATTTGCAACGCGGGGTTATTGCTATTCCGAAATCCACGCATCGGGAACGAATGGAAGAAAATTTCCGTATTTTCGATTTTTCCTTAACCGACGAAGACATGGCAGTCATTGCGGGACTTGATCAAAAAAAGAGCTCATTCTTCCCTCACACCGACCCGAACATGGTGGAATGGTTTTGCAAAATGGTAGAAGAACGCAAGAAAAACAACGATTGTACGAAAGAAAAAAAGGGGTGGTAATCTCATGAAGAAAATTTTGATTTTATCCGGTAGCCCTCGCAAAGGCGGTAATTCCGACCTGCTGTGCGATGCCTTTGCCAAAGGCGCTTTAGAAAGCGGTCACACAATAGAAAAAATTCATGTTGCCGAGCAAAAAATCAATTATTGTCGCGCTTGCTACTACTGCAGTAATCACGGCGGTATCTGTATCATACACGACGATATGTCGACGATTCTGCAAAAAATGATTGATGCCGATGTGCTCGTTCTTGCGAGCCCCGTCTACTTTTATGCAATCGATGCGCAACTCAAAGCGTTAATTGACAGAACCGTCGCACGCTGGACAGAGGTTAAAAACAAAGAATTTTACTACATTGTTACCGCAGCCGATTCGGATATTGCTTCCGCCGAAACTACGCTTGCCTGCTTCCGCGGTTACGCGGAATGCGTTGAAGGCGCTATCGAGCGCGGTGTCATTTACGGCATGGGCACTTATGAAAAAGACGAAATTTTGCAAACCGGTGCCATGGGGAAAGCCTACGAAATGGGCAAACTGGTCTGACTTTGGTCATCTTTCGATAGCTTTGACAAATCTTTCCCGTCAACCATCGAAAAACCGAGCAAAACGGCAAATGCCAATTGCTCGGTTTTGGGTTTAAAGTACTTTAATTTGTCGCGACTGTATCGAGAGAATCCACGGAAAGAATGCCGCGGTGGTCTTCATACAGACGCACAATGGCGGGTCGGCAACTAAAGCCCCATGTACCGCTCGGTCCAAACAATGTGGTATAGATGTTTCCGTCCGTACCAATAAACAGATTATTGTGACCGCCATCTCGCAAAAGCAAACGCGTGTCGCTATACGGACCAAACAAGTTATCCGACACTGCTATCATGGAGTCATAAGTTCTAACCAACTCCCCGTTTTGATCGTAGGACTCGTTATATGTAGCGGCGGTCAGATAATATTTCCCGTTGTGCTTAAAAATAGAGCACCCTTCAAATCCAACCGGTAATCCGTCTGCCGCAAGCAAAGGAGTAAACTCAGCGGTAAAATCACTCAAACTTTCATTCATGGGAGCGATCAATCCCTCGTCGTAAATATAATAAACAGTGCCATCGTCGTCTACAAATAGTGATCCATCGATATTGTCAACCAGCTTTTTTTCGGATGTATCGGTATATGGTCCTTCGGGTTTGCCGCTTGTGCTAACCAAAATGCCGCCGCAAAAGCCGTCGTTAAAGCCAAGTGAATAGGTTATGTACCAATTTCCCCCGATATAGTGCAATTCGGGTGCCCAAACAGGCACGCGCGTATCCTTAGACACTTCTTTTGCCCATGTGGCATCAGTTCGAAAATCCCAAACAACGCCGAGATCCGTCCACTCCGAAAGATCTGCAGAGCGATAAACATGAATAACATAATTGGAATTCCAAAAATCGGGACCCGTTGTGCCGATCATATAATACAAATTGTCAGGCCCATTGCAAATATAAGT
>CAZMAZ010000035.1:3091-13452 GCA_964564255.1 uncultured Clostridium sp.
AGATGTAACCGTTTCGGTCGAAATGAGTTTTGTGGCATCGCCGTCTGCGTAGTAAGATACCCGCAAACCGCTCATTTTTTCTGCTGTTTCTCGCAATGCTTCTTTTTCCTCGTCTGTATAGGCAAGCTGCGTCATCAACCGGTCATGTGCAGACAACGTAGGCTCCGCCGTTGTTTCCTCTTCTCCGCCCGTCGACTCGGAATTTCCCGCGGATTGCTCCACATCGGTCTTCTCTGCAGTCGTATCGGATTTGGTCGGATCGTTTTGTTTCTGCGCATTGCATGCAACTGTCCCCAACAGAAAAACGACAAGCAGCAAAACACCCAACAGACACCGAATCCGACGTGTGCAATTCTTTCTTACTGTGTACAACATTTCGTTACCATCTCCCTTTTTGCATATCCTTTTTCTCATTATATCACAGACAATTTTATGTGTCAAGCTAAAAGATATAATTAAAAAGCAAAAATCAACAATGCCTGTTTTGTTTTTTATTCGATTCGGTTACTTACAGAAATGTACCGATTATAGGAAATTACAAATCGCAATCAATAATTATAATTGATACCGATTTCGGTAATGTCTTTTGCGTTTTTGCGTGCTTGTTCGGAAACGGTAAAGGTTTCAAACAGCTTTTGGCATTTGTTGCGGAACAGGTCACTAATCAAAGAGGCATTAAAAGAGGTGAAGAAGACCTCGTAATCGTCCTCTTTATAATCTCCCTCCTCTACCGGATACCGCATAATCAAATGGTATCCGTATTCGCTCTCCAAAATCGCACTATCTCCGATATTCATGGTTTTGAGTTTTTCCAAAATATCGCCGAGATAATCATCACTGAAATTCGCCGCTTCCAAATCACTCAAATAGTATCCGTTCGGATACAGCGTAATGCCATCCTTGTCATCACTCTTCTCAACAACCGCCGCATCAAATGCTTCCGTGTTGCCCTGCCCGATTTCATAGCGAAGTGCTTCCAGTTCCGAGAGACGCGCCTCCATTTCAGAGGATAAATACGGGTACGCTTCCGCTTCTCCCTGATCATTGGTAATATACATCGGCTTCCCGTTGACCGTATCATATGCAATATGCCCATCCTCACGGCAATAAACGGTCTGTCCGTCCGTATCCTTAACTTCTTTTCCGTCCGCATCGTAGGAAATCGTTCCGCTCTCCGAGTCATAAAGAATCTTACCCGTAGAAGCGTCATAGTAAACGGTATCTCCGTTTTGATCGGTTACATATTCATAATAAACATTGGCAAACATTATCTGTCGAAAACGATAATAATTTGCTTCAAAATATTCTTCCTTTACGTTATCGGCAATCAAGGCGCCGTTTTTGCCGTAAAGATAGGTTTGCAAAAGTGCCACACGGTATTCATCGGCATATGCATCGCGCAGTGCTTCGTAATCGACACCGTACGCGGCAAGCAACTGATTGAATGCCGCACGTGATCCGTCCGCATCCAAATCCTCGTATAGCGACAAATCTTCCTCAATGGAATCAAAATATTCGTTTGTCAATTCCAACTCGTTTTGCTCAAACAGAATCAAAGCGGCAAGATACATCCGCATGCTTTCCAAGACACTGTTTTCACAGCTCTCCCGCCAACTGGCACTACCCTCTCCGTCAATCGGTTGATCCCAAAAATCCGGATTGTTCACATCATATTTTTGCCGTGCCAGCTCTGCCTTCATTCGCGAAAGCAAAAACTCATAAAACCATACCGGTAACTCGTGCGTGCCGTCGCTGATCAACGCATCGGTGTTAACCGTACGATTTGTCGCGCAGCCTACCACGGTGCCGCAAAGCAAGCAAACCGCCAAAAGCAGGCAAAGAAGTGTCGGCGCTTTTTTTATGATTTTAATACTTCTTGTTTTCATAGGAAACCTCCTTAATGGTGGGTGCCTTCTCGTAAACATCTTGATTGATTACAACTCTGTCCTTGTACGCATTACACGCTTCGGAAAACAGAGAGCCGATTAAAAGGCTGTAAAAATCCGCAAAAGAGGCGCTCACATTTTTATCGGTACTGTCATATGCGCACGGTTCCGGTTCACAGCAAAACAGAATATGGTATCCCGAGGACGAGGTTACGGTGCACACACCGCCGACCTCATTTTCCTGCACTGCCGCCGCAATATCGTCCAAATACGATGCCGACTGCGTAGCATAATAACCGTTTTCTCTACGTAAATACACACGTGTCCCCGAACCGCTTTCCGACACTTCTTCTGCCAGCGCGGAAAACGCTTGCTCATCCAATCCCGCCGCATCTGCCGCAATTTCCGCCACCCGTGCTTTCAACTCCGCCAACGCCGTTTCATCTTTGGTTTTGACAACAGGTGTTCCGTTCGTATCGACCTTATATCGCGGTTCCCCGGAAACGGTATCGTAGGCAATTTTACCGTCATCCGTATAGTAAATGACATTGCCTGCATCATCCAATTCGGTGTTGCCGAATTCATCCTGTCTGGTGTGTCCGTTTTGGCGATCATACGCGATTTTGTCATCTTCACCGTAATACACAAGATCCCCATTGGCATCGGTTACAAATACGTAATCGTAATTGGCAAGAAAAATCTGCCGAAAAGCAACATAATTCTCCCGATAATAAGCATCTTTGACCGATTGCTCAATTTTTTCGCCCTCTGCACCGTACAGCTCCTCCTGCAGATACCGAATACGCGCCTCGGCAAGATAGTGTTCCCGCAGTTGGTTGTAATTGACGCCGAAATTCATCAAAACCCCGTTAAGCGCGGTTTTGGAACCTGCGTCCTTTACCAAGGCATCCAGCTTTTCCTCCACCTCATCGATTCGGTCCTGCGGCAAGGTCAGCCCCATTTCTCGGAACATATACGCCGCCTCAACATACTTATAGGCTTCGGTAAGCACCGATACGGTATAAAATTCATTGTAAGTGGTTCCGTCCGTACTCATGACCGTATTCCAAAAGGAATCCGAAGCGACATTCGCTTGATATGTGTAGTACAGTTTTCCCTTCATTCGCGTCAAAAGCAATTCGTATGCATTGACCGACAGCGTACACCCGTCCAGCTCCATCAGCGCGCCGCCGTCCTGTGCACAACCGCAAAAAAGAGAGAGCAAAAGACAGCAAACAAGCAAAATTGTCATCCCTTTTTTTAGCATTTTTCCATCCTCCGTTTTTATGGATTATTATACCTTACTCAGGTTTTCTCTTCGTGAAGTTCTTGCGAAATTTGTGTATATTTTTCAAGAACATCCCGCAACAGCGTCAAAATAGCATCGCCCTTACGCAACCGCAGAGAAATATGCGGTTCTCCGACCATGACAACTCGAATTCTGCCATCGAAAGCCGCGGCAACACCGCTAAGCACGGGAAAATCGAACTTTTCCGGATACATGCGAACCTCGTTTCCTTCCTGCTTGATTTGCTTGAGTCGACACTCCAATGCCAATGCACGAATCAACGCAATCATCAAAAGGTTCTCGGTGGGACGCGGCAGCTCGCCGAAGCGGTCAAGCAACTCATCCGTCACATCCAAACGGTCATATTCGTTTCGAATCAATGCAATCCGTTTATAAAGGGACATCCGTTGTGCCGGATACCGAACATACTGTGCGGGAATATTGGCATCCACCCGGATACTCACCGCGCATTCTCTCTTTTCCGGAAGTTTGCCGCCCTGCTCTTCAATTACGGCATCGTTAAGCAAGCGAATATAAAGATCGTATCCAATGCTATCCATATGCCCGTGCTGTTCCGCTCCGAGCAAATTGCCGGCGCCGCGGATTTCCATATCTCGCAAAGCAATGCGAAAGCCTGCGCCGAATTCTGCATACTCTCGTACCGCTTCCAGGCGTTTTTCGGCGATTTCACTTACACACTGATTGGGTGGATAGGTAAAATAGGCATAGGCTCTGCGCGCGGACCGTCCGACACGCCCGCGAATTTGGTGCAATTGGGAAAGCCCCATGCGATGTGCATTCTCCACAATCAAGGTATTCGCGTTTGGAACATCCACGCCTGTTTCAATAATGGTCGTACAAACCAAAATATCAATATTCCCCGCCAGCATCTCTTCCCAAATGCTTTCCAGCTGTTCTTTATCCATTTTGCCGTGTGCAACCGTCACCCGCGCATCGGGAAATTGCTCGGCAAGCTTTGCTGCCACACGGTCTATGGTATCAACATAGTTATAGAGATAAAAAACCTGCCCACCACGGCGTAATTCGCGCCGAATCGCATCTTCAATCACCAACGGGTCGTGTTCCAACACATAGGTCTGGACCGGCAAACGGTTCCCGGGTGCCTCATCAAGCAAGGAAATATCGCGAATTCCTCCCATCGCCATGCTCAATGTGCGCGGAATGGGAGTAGCGGACAAGGTCAACACATCCACATTTTTTGCCATTTTTTTGAGTTTTTCTTTTTGTGCGACGCCAAACCGTTGTTCTTCGTCCACAATTAAAAGCCCCAAATCGTGAAATGCAATATCTTTTCCAAGCAAACGATGCGTCCCAATCAGAATATCAAGATCCCCGCGTGCCAAGCGCGCCAGTGTTTGCGTTTGCTGTTTCGGCGTTCGGAAACGTGAAATCACATCGACGTTAACCGCAAACGGCCGCATACGACTGAGTGCGGTTTGGTAATGCTGCAAAGCAAGCAGGGTTGTCGGCACTAAAATTGCCACCTGCTTTCCACCCATCACCGCTTTGAAGGCGGCTCGCAAAGCAACCTCGGTTTTTCCGTATCCGACATCCCCGCAAAGCAAGCGATCCATCGGAACCGGCTTTTCCATATCGGCTTTGATGTCCGCTATGGCATCAATCTGCCCTTGTGTCTCTTCATAAGCAAATGCCGCTTCAAAATCACGCTGCATGGCATCGTCCTCAGGGAAAGCATATCCGGGCTGGCGCAGTCGTCCCGCATAGAGCTGAATCAGCTCTTTTGCCATACTGCGTACAGCGGTCTTTACTCGCTGTTTTGCTTTTGCCCAATCGGTTCCGCTCAGCCGTGACAGCTTGAGTGTTCCGTCGTCCGCATGCGGTCCGATGTACTTGGACACCTTATCCATTTGTTCCACCGGTAAAAACAATTTATCCGTACCGTCAAACTGAATACCGATATAATCGCGAGAAACACCGAGTGATGTTACGTTTTCAATCCCTGTATATCTGCCTATACCGTAGCTTTCATGTACCACCAAATCTCCGGTCTGCAGCTCCGCCCAAGACATAATACTGCGCGCATCCTGTGTTTTCTTTTTACGACGCGCCGTATATCCGCTCTGCCGCAAAGACCCTGTTTTCGCATCGGGATTGGTTGAAAGCACCGCCACCCGCGGCGTAATCAGTTCATATCCGTACAGATACTGACTCCACACGATAAAAACCGTGCCCGACTGTAAATCTTTTGCACGATAGTATCTGCCTTCTTCCTCGGTCACGGCAACAAAGCCGCCGTCACGAAGCATTTCCCGCAAATGTCTGCCCGCGGTTCGATTTTCGGCAATCACAATCACACGATGACCGTCGGCAAAAAGATCGGTCAAATCCTCACAAAGCAGTTTGAAATTTTCCGCATAAGAAATCATATGCTTGGTACGAAACCCGAAAATGCCGGAAAGCCGCTTCCCCGACATTCCTGCCACCAATGCATCCGCATAAACACAAACACGGTCGGCAAGAAAAACTTCAAATGCGCCGGCAGGCAAGCTGTACTCCGCATACTTACCCGAAACCGTCTCGCTCTCCAGCAACGCTTTAATATTTTCATTCATGCGCCACTCTGCCGCTTTCAGTCGATCTCGCACAGCGGCTGCAGAACGAACAACCGTCAGGTTCTTTTTTTGAAAATAGGAAAGGAGCGTTTCCTTTTCCGGATAAATCAAGGTCATATAAGCGTCTGCAAAACGAAGCTCGGCGTGACTGTCTCCCTCGATTGTTGCAATTTCCTTTTTCAGCACCTCTTTTGCTTGTGCATCATGGCAAAGCCGATACTGCGCACGCACCGCGCGTTGAATACGTCCCCGTTCTTCTGCCCCGTAAATCAATTCTCTTGCAGGTGGCAGCGTAGCGCGCGAAACCGCGGTACGAATACGCTGTGTGTCCGTATCAAAAATGCCCATACGGTCTACAGCATCTCCAAACAGTTCGATGCGCAAGGGATTTGCACCGTGTATTTCCTCCCCATCCGTATCCATAAAGGTGGCAAACGGAGGATAAATATCGATAATTCCGCCGCGCATCGCAAATTGTCCGATTCCTTCCACCGATTCGACGCGCGCATATCCCAGGTTTAACAATCGCTCTGCCAGCGCGCTCGGTTCAATTTCAACATTGAAGTCTACGGTAAACAGTGCCTCGCGCAGGCGTTCAACCGGCATAGTATAACCAAGTGCCGCATCCGGTGTCGTAACCACCGCATCGTAGCTGTCAAGGAGAACGCCCGACAGAACCAAAAGCCTCTCATGCTCGTATTCATGGGAGGCGGTAATGTCATAAAAGGAAAGGTCTCGCGCAGGAAAAAAGGCGGCACGATGCCCGAAACGATTTAAAAGCTCTACGGTGCGCAGGCAGTCCTTTTCATCGGCACAAACAAACAGCGCACACTGTGTTGAAAAAGCGGACGCATCTTCCAAAAGCGCCGTGCACAGGGCATCCGAGGCACCGTCGCACAAACCACTGACCAAAATCGGTTGTGCCTTGGTACGGAATCCTTCCCGAACGGCATCCAAAAGCTGTGCATATTCACCGTCGGTTCGTATGCAATCGGTCAAAATATTCATGCTGATTTTTCACTCCTGTCCGTTTTGTTTGGAATTGCAAATCTGCATTGCACCGTCCGCATCACCCGCAAGCAATCGACGCAAGCCATCCCACGCATAAGGGAAGCAAGAAGCAACCGCATCCCCTTCCTGTTTGGAAAACGCGGAAAGAACCCAGTCTGCCAAATCCCAGCCTTCCGGTTTTGCACCGACTCCCATACGAATTCGCGGCATGGTATCGGCATTCATTTGCAAAATAATACTGCGCAGTCCCTTTTGCCCGCCGTCGCTGCCTTTTTTGCGCACGCGCATTTTGCCAACCGGCAGATTGATGTCGTCGCAAAGAACAATCACACGTTCCGGCGGAATTTTATAAAAGGCGGCAGCTTCTCGCACCGCTTCCCCCGAAGCGTTCATAAAGGTTTGCGGTTTCATGAGCAAAACATGTACCCCGTCGATCAGCGCGTCCGCAACCAGCGATTTGAATTTAATTTTTTTCAGGCTCACGCCGCATTCGTATGCAATATAATCCATGCACAAAAAACCCGCATTGTGACGGGTATAGGTATATTGGGTTCCCGGATTGCCCAATCCAACCACCAAATAAGTGACTCCGACTGCGCCCTCTCGTTTACTTTCGATCATAATTATGCGTTCACTTTCACAAAAAGTCGGCTTCGACGCCGGCGTAATATTACACTTGGGAATATCCAAACTCTTTCTTTCCCGCATATTATACCACGTCTTTCTTGCTCTGTCAAGTCTTTTTGCGCTTTTTACATCTGCGGAATGTCGGCGTTCACAAAAAATTTACCTTTATTTTGCGAATATTTTTACTTTCCTCTTTCTTTTAGGGGGAAAATATGGTATAATATAGGATGCTGTGGAACAAACCGGGGTCATACCGGGGATTTTTTCGCGGATCCGTCACGCAGCCCCACACTGTTACTCATTATTTTTAATACGGAGGTATTTCCAACATGGCAAAAAAGTATTGCTATCTGTTTACCGAAGGCAACGCAAATATGCGTGAGCTGCTCGGCGGCAAGGGTGCGAACCTCGCCGAAATGACCAACATCGGCTTACCCGTTCCTCAGGGCTTCACCATTACAACCGAAGCCTGCACTCAGTACTATGAAGACGGCAGACAGATCAACGATGAAATTATGGCTGAAATCATGGAGTACATTTCCAAGATGGAAGAAGTTACCGGCAAAAAGTTCGGTGACAAGAAGAATCCTCTTCTGGTTTCGGTTCGTTCCGGTGCACGCGCTTCCATGCCCGGCATGATGGACACCATTTTGAACTTGGGTCTGAACGAAGAAGTTGTTGAAACCATCGCACAGATGTCCGGCAACCCCAGATGGGCTTGGGACTGCTACAGAAGATTTATTCAGATGTACTCCGACGTGGTTATGGAAGTCGGCAAAAAGTACTTTGAACAGTTGATCGATGCAATGAAAAAACAGAAGGGTGTTACCTTTGACGTTGATTTGAATGCAGACGATCTCAAAGAATTGGCAAACCAATTCAAAGCAGAATATAAGCAGAAGATCGGCGAAGATTTCCCCTCCGATCCTAAGGCACAGCTGCTCGGCGCAATCAAAGCCGTATTCCGTTCTTGGGACAACCCGCGTGCAAATGTCTACCGCCGCGACAACGATATTCCCTATAGCTGGGGTACCGCTGTTAACGTACAGATGATGGCATTCGGTAACATGGGCGACGACTGCGGCACCGGTGTTGCATTCACTCGCGACCCCGCAACCGGCGCTAAGGGTCTGTTCGGTGAATTTTTGACCAACGCACAGGGCGAAGATGTTGTTGCAGGTGTACGTACACCGATGCACATTTCCGAAATGGCGGACAAGTTCCCCGCTGCATTTGAACAGTTCAACCAGGTTTGCAAGACACTGGAAGAGCATTACAGAGACATGCAGGATATGGAATTCACGGTTGAACACGGAAAGCTTTATATGCTCCAGACCAGAAACGGCAAACGTACCGCGCAGGCAGCTCTGCAGATCGCATGCGACCTGGTGGATGAAGGTATGAGAACCGAACAGGAAGCCGTTCTGATGATCGATCCGAGAAACCTTGACACTCTGTTGCACCCGCAGTTCGATGCAAAAGCGCTCAAAGAAGCCAACCCCGCAGGTAAGGGTCTCGGCGCATCTCCCGGCGCGGCATGCGGTCAAATCGTATTCAGTGCAGATGACGCGGAAGCATGGAAGAAAGCCGGCAAGAAGGTTGTTCTTGTTCGTCTGGAAACCTCTCCCGAAGATATTACCGGTATGAAAGCGGCACAGGGTATCCTGACCGTTCGCGGCGGTATGACCTCCCACGCAGCTGTTGTTGCGCGCGGCATGGGCACCTGCTGTGTATCCGGTTGCGGTGACATCGTCATGGATGAAGAAAACAAGCAATTCACACTGGGTGGTAAGACCTATCACGAAGGTGATTATATTTCCATCGACGGCTCTACCGGTAAAATTTATGATGGCATTATTCCGACTGTTGACGCCGAAATCGGCGGAAACTTCGGCAGAATCATGGGCTGGGCAGACAAATACAGAAAACTTCAGGTCAGAACCAATGCCGATACACCGCGCGATGCTAAGAAAGCACGCGAGCTTGGTGCAGAAGGTATCGGTCTTTGCCGTACCGAGCACATGTTCTTTGATCCCGAACGTATTGCCGCATTCCGCCAGATGATCTGCGCTGACAATGTTGCAGACAGAGAAGCTGCTCTGGAAAAGATTATGCCTTACCAGCAGGCAGACTTTGAGGCTCTTTACGAAGCTCTGGAAGGCACCCCGGTTACCATTCGTTTCCTGGATCCGCCGCTTCATGAGTTCGTGCCCACCGAAGATGCCGAAATCGAAGCATTGGCAGCCGCTCAGGGCAAGCCGGTCGAAGTCATTCGCGGCATTATCCAGGGTCTGCACGAATCCAACCCGATGATGGGTCACCGCGGATGCCGCTTGACCGTCACCTACCCCGAAATTGCGGTTATGCAGACAAAGGCAGTCATTCGCGCCGCCATCAATGTTCTGAAAAAGCACCCCGACTGGAAATTGGTTCCCGAAATCATGATTCCGTTGGTTGGCGAATTGAAGGAATTCAAATACTGCAAGGAAATCGTTGTTGCAACCGCAGATGCGGAAATCAAGGCAGCCGGTGTTGATCTGAAATACGAAGTCGGCACCATGATGGAAATCCCGCGCGCCTGCCTGACTGCAGACGAAATTGCCAAGGAAGCGGAATTCTTCTGCTTCGGCACCAATGACCTGACCCAGATGACCTTTGGCTTCAGCCGTGACGATGCAGGCAAATTCCTTGGTGCATATTATGACAAGAAGATTTACGAAAACGACCCGTTTGCAAAGATCGACCAGAACGGTGTTGGCAAACTGATGGATATGGCTGTTAAGTACGGCAGAGACGTTCGTCCCGAAATGCACATCGGTATCTGCGGTGAGCATGGCGGCGACCCCGTTTCGGTTGAGTTCTGCCACAAGATTGGTCTGTCCTATGTTTCCTGCAGCCCGTTCCGCGTTCCGATTGCACGCCTCGCAGCCGCTCAGGCAGCTTTGAAGGACTAAT
>CAZMAZ010000036.1:0-10822 GCA_964564255.1 uncultured Clostridium sp.
AATTAAGGCATAATAATCTACAAGTTCCTCATATCTATTCAAAACATCTTTTTTTCGGATGTAAAATGAACAATTAGAAACAAGTTGTTGAAATGTTTGAACTTTGTATTCGTCCAAAGTTTGCTCGTTTTTTTCGATTATCAACTCAGTTTTAATATTTTCCACGAAGGCATCTACAGATGGAAAGTTAAAATTATTCTGCACAAACTCGTCATTCAAGTTTGGGTATATGTATTCCATTGCCCTTTGTATATAGACATCGAATTTGTATGCTTTTCCTGCAAGTGCAGAATCAGAATAATCGCTTGGATAATCAATCTCAAATGACAAATTACTGTCAACATTGCAGTCAACAATGTGATTTTCGAATTCTACTCCCCAAAATCCACTGCCTAAAATGGCTCCTTGATCTTTCTTTTCGGCAATTTTTGCGTCATTTAGATAAGTGGTATAATCAAGGACAACCAAATATCCTTTTTTAACGACCGCTTGCTCTTCAGTTGTCACATAATCCGATAATTCTTTCTTGATACGTTGTTGCAGTTCTTCGTCTGTTACCTCAATATTCTTTTGAACATATGAAATGTTATTATAGTTGGCGAGAATAATTACCCTGCTTTTTCGAAAGAACACTCCAGCAAAAACAGCCAATCCAATACAGAATATAAGTGAGATGATAAGAAAAACTTTTTTTCGCATATCAATACAATGTCAAAAAAGTAATATTTCCCATGACCGAGCTGTTTTCTGTTAAGGCGGTTTTTAACCTGTGATAAGTGGAAATAAAGGCAATATTATTCGTTGCGCTTCCGCCTTCTACCATTCCAACAGTGATATGACTATCATATGTACCATTTGAACTTGCATTTGAATACATGATTCCACCACTATCGCCATATGTAAATGGATTTGTCACGGTACAATAATGGTAAAAACTGTCACCATTAATATTGATTGTTGTATCATACGCTACGATAGTTCCGGTTGTACGTCCTGTAGTAGAGCCGTTTGAATAAACTGCATATCCACTTGGCATATAAGTATAGTAGTGTCTAAAATAAATCGAATCACCTCTACTTGAAGGCGTGGAAATTGCCTCACAGGCATCCTTTCCGGAAGCAGGATAGTACGAGGAGAAGTATACAGTATTAGTCATTTCATATCCATTTTCCAAAGCTACAAATGCCGCATCAACGCCAAGATTGTCATTTGTTACGCCCCATTTTACTTCGCCAAGCAAATGCAGTGTTGTGCCGTGCAAAACATATGCGAAATCACTGTGTGGGAAGCCATGATCAACCGTAAGAAACCCTAAATACGGAACTCCATCAGATCCAATATATTGAGCTCTCAATCCGACGCTTGAACGAGATGCAGCAGTAAGTTGCCCGGCATTATTTACTGCAATATTATAAAACGCTTGTCCAGGATATATGGTTTCAGTATCGGTATAAAGTTCGAAATCAATATCATTGTACTCATATTCAATGATCTCTTGATTGTCTTTCCCGAGCAAGAGAATATCGGATGTATCTCCTGCAACCGTCAGAGACCGGGTTTCAGTTGTGGGCTTTATTGTAATGTGTAATTTGTTATTTCGCTCATCAATGTAATACTGCGACACTGTATTGATCACGTTAATTACATCGTTGTCCCAAGGAAATCTCTCTGTTGCCGCATTTAGCATATCCATCTGCTTTTTTGCATTATAAAGTGTGTTATAAGAATTGGTTACGCTCTCAAAAGAAATAAGATCTTCTTTTCCAATCAACACTTCATCCAAGATTCCAATCAGGTCGTTGTTGTTGCCGACATAAAGCACTATCAGCATATCATTTTCAACATATGCTCCTCCGTACGCCGGATTAAAAGTATCTGTTTCCGCGTCATATACGGTTTCATAGATTTGATTGTAGATTTCCAAAATCGAAACGGGTGTGCATTCGGGCACAATATCCGTAGATGAATCTGCAACATATTGTGATGCAATATTATCTGCAATTTGTTCGTATTGATTGATGTTCTCATCATGATCCATAGCATATGCAGAAATGGGTAGGCACGAACATGTTATGCAAATAAGGACAATAATCGAAATCGATTTACAAATTATTTTTTTCATATTTTCCTCCATATTTGGTTGTTTGTTTTATTTTTATAATTAAAAATGTTGGGGATACTATTCACAATTATCTGTGCTATTTCCATAGTATCCCCTTTATATTCTAAAGAGGTATTTACCCACCACGTTGTTTATACATTTTATATTTATTCTTTAATAGAACCGAGATGTTTTATTGGTGTTTGGAATTGATTCATCCGAATTTGGAATTAATTCATCCGAATTAATTCCCTCAATTGTAAGCGGATTAATTACAAAATAGCCAAATCCGGAAATAAAAATTCCAAAATCCAATTGTTTACACGATTCTTTTAAATTGCCATACTCAATTCTAATAGTGTATCGACCGGCTTCTTTTGGGAAGTCCGAGGCTAATTTGTTGTCAACAAATAATTCTATTCCGTTATTAATAATTCCCGCTTCTGTCACTTGCAATTTTGAAAAAGTTGTTCCGAAATATACTCTTTCTGTGTTAGAAGATGGATCAATACCATATCCACGCAAAGTTGCATACACATAGTCCGATGTGGTCTTCTCAAATTGAAGTGTAATAGAGTTATCATCAAAATCAATGAATTCTATTGTCCCATATTTGCTAATGCTTTTATTTCCTTTGTAATATAGTCGATATTCCTTCGTATAACCATACTGTATATTTGGAGCAGTCTCCGGTTCGTATGGAATCAGAAAGATCATGCTTATAAACATAATGCAGAAGCACGCCGCAAGCGAAGCCCATTTTATCCAAGTGTGCTTTTTTGATTTCTTTTTCTTTACGAGATCTGTTTTCATAATGAAATAGCGGTCGAGAATATCCGAATCCAGATTGGTAATGGCGTTTATAAGTTTTTCTTGTGTCATAACATATACCCCTCACTTTCAAGATGTTTTTTGAATTTGTTTTTGATGGATGTGATCTCTCGCTTCACAGTAGAAGTGCTACAACCGAGTTCATTGCTTATTGTCGCAATTGAATCGGAAATGTAGTAACGGCTGACAAAAATGTACATCTGTCTGTCGGGAAGAGATCTAACGAAATTACTTATGCTTTTTGCAAGTTCTCTTGTTTCAATTTCAACGTTCATATCGTCATCGTCTGCTATGAAGTCTTCAAGTTCAGAAAGCGAAACCGTGAATTCCGATGCAATGCGTTTTTGACGATTGTTTGCATTGAAGCGATTGATTGCGGTACGACGCATAATGGTTGCGAGAAAAGATTGAAGAAGGAGCGGCCTTGTCGGAGGAATTGAATTCCATGCCCCAATATATGTATCGTTTAGGCATTCTTCACTATCACACATATCGTGGACAATGTTCATTGCCACTGCAAGTAAGAATTTCCTATATTTGTTGTCGGTCTCCTTGATAGCTTGCTCATTACGTTGCCAGTAGAGATCAATAATTTTTTCGTCGCTCATAAAAGAATTCGCTTTTGTTTGAAGCTCCATAATACACCTCCTTTTTGTTGTTATTTGAAAGGCCCTTCATAAATAATAGTCAAGTTTTTTGGGGAAAATGGTTCACATTTTTTGAAAGTTTTTTGGATTTTTTATGTTAAACAATGTGTAAATAATCGAAAAGCAGTCGTTGCAAACAAATGAAAACGACTGCTTTGCTTTTTTATCAGATTTTTTACGAGCATTGCGATGGTGCTGAATTGTCAGTTGTCGGTGCCTTCATGTCGTTGACGATTGCATTAAATTTGGACGTATTGACACTGAAGAGCTTTATTTGTCCTGAAATTCAATTTTTACTTGGTAGATTATATATATATCACCCTCAGACACAACCGCCGCACCGTCGGGAAGCGGTTTTCCGTCTTTATGGCAAAGTATGTAGCGATAGCCGTCTGCGGTGCCGAGCTCCAAAGACTCTTCGGCAGGGAGCGAGGTGGTAAGGCGAGCCGCAAACAGACTGCAGGTTTCGGTTTTATGTTCGACAATGGCACCGAAGCATGCAGATAAAAGCGTATTGCGATACAGTCCCTGCACCTGATACAAATCCCAAATTTTAATATCTTCCCGAGCATCCTTCAAAAAGGAAGTAAAGAGCGATAACCGATCCAAATCGTCCAAATCGTCTTCCGGATCACCGGGAACAATTTCACGCAACCATACGGACAGCGGTGTGGAACCGTTGATTGCGGCACAGTGCGGAAGCGGCAGGGAATTTTCTGCGGAAAAGTGAACATTGCGCGGGAATTTCTCCCATGTAATCGGACGGATGCAGCCATTGGTATTGCACTCCACAAGGCAAGCCTGAAAACCGAGTGGTAGATTTTTGTGTCCTTGGTATTTGCCTTTCTGCAAAGCATATGCCAAATATTCTTCGGCGGTCGGACAACGCATTCCGATGGAACGGGTTGCCGCGTTCCAGCGGCGATGCTCCGACCAAATCAGCGCATTTTGCACGGCAGAATCACGCAGAGCAAGATCCATGCGATTTAAAACCGTTTCGGAATAAACATTGTCGGCATCCTCCGATGTCTGCAATGCACCGAGATCAAATAGCTTGTATTTGAAATGCAAAGCGGAAAGGGTGGATTGTCTGCGACTGTATTCATCAATAATAAATTGACGGTAAGTATTTTCATTGTGTGTTTTGTTAGCCGCCCAGGCGCGTTTTTCCAAATCGGTCATCAAAACGGTATCGTAGGAGAACCGTTCGCGAATGCATCCCATGGGATGGAGCAGGACGCCGTCTCCGTTTTTGTTGGAGTCACGCAAAATGGCACTCAACGCCTCGTTTTCGATTACAAAATGAATTTGCGGTTGTAGCGTGCTTCCCAAAACAAAGCGGTTCAAACGTGTGGCAATTCGTTGCGCACACCGTTGATTGGCACTGTCCGAGCCGAGAGAAAGGAAAGCGTAATCGGTTTGCGGGCACTGCTTTTCAAGTATTTCGTCAAATCTTCCGCTCCCGCAGACCGCCGCGTGAAAATGAATGTCGGCGTATCCCTCTTTGGTATTCGGAAAGAGATCGGGCATGGCAGCCGCAATACGGTCGCGAAAAACATCCGGTTGCTCGCATATGACATCGATGCAAAGGGGAAGTTCTTTTTTTGTACGAGGATTGAGCAGTTGTCCACACCAATAAACAGCGCGGAAAAATTCCAACGCATTTTCATCTTCTCCCACAAGAAGCAGGTGTAAAGCACTGTCGTCGGAAAGTCGATTCGGCGCCAGAAGCGGCAAATACAGTGGATAAGTATCCAAAAGATGATAAATCATGTTGGTGCTGTCGGGTGTGACCTTGATGGTCAATTTTTGAAAAGCAGGATGGTCTTCACACTGCCGATACAATTGTCCGACCAGTCTGCCCGCTTCGGGACTTTGCGAAAAAAGATACATATTGACCTTTTGTGCTTGCTCCCAAATCGAACGGTAGGTTGTGGTCAATTCTCCTGCCAGCATGATATTCTCATCACGGTCCTTGTTAATCAGAAAATACTCCATGATTTGCGGGGATGAAAACCGTTGATGACGAATATCATCCTCCATAAGACTTGCATGGATGCGTCGCGCACGGGCACTCAATGCCGCATAAGTATCATCGGTGTGATGCGCAATGTCGAAAAAGACCAGATCAATCTGCTTGCGCGGATATTTTTTGGCAATACTTTCTGCCAGGCAAACCGATTCTTCGGTCAGCGCAGAGAACAGATACTTGCGCGGCGCGGTGCTGTATCGCAAGAAGAGCTTGGGCAGGAAGCGCGTTACGGTGCCAAGTACAACCATATTGCCGATTTGCAAAGCGTAAAGCAAGATTTGCGAGACCAAAACAATAGTACGCAGAGAACTGATTTGTTCTGCGTTGTCGGCGACTATATTGTCATTTTTAATGCTTCCCGCAACCTGCTGAAAATCCTTGATGGTACCGTCAAGCGATTCCCCGGCATCAAACAGCCGAATGGCAAGGTAAACAAACCAAACGCAAAGGACAAAACAGGCGATGGCATACAAAAGCAAAGAAAAATTTTGTTGGGCGGAAGCTTTTTTTCGCTCATGCAAAAATTGCAACAGCGAAAGTGCGCAAAAGCCGAGCAGTGCCAAAGCGATCATCAATGTGGCAAGCAGGCTTTTGGAAAAGATGACCTGAGCTAATGTGCCGGCAATCAGCAAGAGCATCAGCAGACAGATGAGAAAAGTACTGATAACGGTGCGTTTCATAAAGGCGTCCTTTCATATTACGGTATGTCGCGATTTCTTTCCCTTATTATACACGCATTTTGCGAGTTTGTCAACCGTGTTCCCCTTTTCTTTTGATTTTTTTGCTTGCTTTTGCCGCTTTTTATATGCCGTACGGCGCGGCAGGTTGTCGGCAACAAAATAAATGCTTGCACGCAAAAACTTTTCGAAAAGTTTTCAAAGACCTGTTGACAAAAGCGCAACAGTCGTATATAATGGAGACAAGATATTTGGCGCCCGGCGCAAACATTGCGACGGCGCCCGAAGAAAACAAATAACAAGGAGATAGGCTATGAAAAGATTGGGACTGTTGTTCTTGACCGCTTTTTTGCTTGCATCATTATTGCTTGGCTGTAACAGCGAAAGCGAGAAAGAGGTAACAACCGAGGCAGAAACGAACAATCAAGAAACTACGGCAGGGCAACCCGAAGGAACCACAGAGGAACAGTCGGGAGGCACTACGGATGAAATCACAACGGAGGAAACCACAACGACAGAGGAGGCAACAACCATGAAGACGGTAAACGACGGACCGATTGAGGTTGGAACATATGATGCATACGATTTGGATTCGTATATGCGACCCTTTTGGGAAGGACGTGTCGTCCATAACGAAACGGTGATGTTTATCAGCGAAAACGATCAAAAAACGCTTTTATATACACCCGACGAAATTCTTTCGGTGCGTTCCTATGATTTACAGACCGAATATGTAAAAGGGAAGGACTATGATCTTGTAGACGGAAAATTGGTTTTGCTTGCCGGATCTTCCATTCCCTGCATCACGGAAGAAGTCTATTACGGCGCAGATTCTTCTTCTTCCATTTTGCAAACAAAGAGACCCGACGGAAAGGTGGTATATACCTACTGGGGCGAAGGGATACTAATGAACAAATGGCAGGTTGCGGTTACCTATACACACAGTCAGTATTGGCAGGAATATCTGCAAGAATCCGCGAATGAAACGTATACGGCTTTGATTGAAAAACTGAAAAAGGGAGAGGATGCTACCGTTATCTTCTACGGCGATAGCATTACCTATGGCGCAAATGCTTCCGAGATGGTCAAAATCTCGCCGAATACTCCGACCTGGACGCAGATGGCGATTCAATACCTTGCCAAATGTTACGGATATACGGTGAAGTATGTTAACACGGGACTGACCGGTACGTATGTTGTTCCGACAAAGAGTACAGTTTACGGAAACAAGGGAACCATCACATATATTAATACCGCCGTGGGCGGATGGACAACGCAAAACGGAATCGATAACTTTGACACTTATGTCAAGCCGTACATGGAGCAGTACGGATGCGATTTATTGGTTGTTGCGTTCGGCATGAATGATGCAGGTGTGGGACCCGCAAATGAAAAGAAGCAGATCGGAAAAATTACGGATCGCGCATTGGAAATAAAAGCGGATACCGCGTTGATGATTGTTTCTACCATGGTTCCCAATCCGGACGGAATCGGCTGGTACGGAAATCAATACCGTTTTGAATCTCAATTGCAAAAGCTGGCGACCTCCTATCGGGAAAATGGCGTGGCATGCAGTGTTATGTGCATGACCTCGACAAGTCAAGCGATTTTGACGCGTAAGAGCTTCAGTGATTACAGCGGAAACAATATCAATCATCCGAACGATTTTATGGTAAGGGTGTACGCGCAGACCTTCATTCAAACCTTGGTCGGATATGAGAATATTACGAATATAGAGTAAAGGGTACCTTTGAAAGTTCCCCACACCGAAATACCGCAACAGCGCCTATCGGTGTGGGGAATAATTATCAAAGGTACCCATAATTTTCTTGACAAATACGGGGAAAATGTGTTATACTGGTAGCAGTACGAATTGCAATGTCGGAGGAAACCATGAAAAAAATTTTAGCCATAGATGGAAACAGTATTTTGAATCGGGCTTTTTACGGTGTGCGACCACTTTCCAATCGGGAAGGGTTCCCCACCAATGCGCTGTTCGGTGCTGCCAATATGATTCTAAAACAGCTGACAGCCCTGTCACCCGATGCGGCGGTGATGGCGTATGATTTGAAATCGCCAACCTTCCGTCATAAGCTGTATGCAGATTATAAAGCGGGTCGGCATGAAATGCCGGACGAGCTGAAGCAACAAATGCCGGTTTCCCGAGAGCTGGCATCGGCACTTGGGCTTTGCATTGTCGATTGTGAAGGGTACGAAGCGGATGACATTCTCGGTACGGTAGCAACACTTGCCGATGAGGATTGTACGGTTTATCTGTTGACCGGAGACAAAGATTCACTTCAGCTGATTTCCCCACATGTTCATGTATTGCTTGTCAAAACCGGAGATACCGTTGAAATGGATGAAGCCGCTTTTATTGCCGGATACGGTGTTCGTCCCGATCAGTTTGTGGATGTCAAAGCCTTAATGGGAGATTCATCGGACCATATTCCCGGAGTTGCGGGAATCGGAGAAAAGACGGCTTGCAAATTGATTGCGGAATACGGCTCCTTGGATGCCGTTTATGCGGCTTTGCCTACGGCGAAACTGACGCCTTCCTTGCGAGCAAAACTGGAAAACGGGCGAGACAGTGCCTATTTATCGCAGACGCTTTCGCGTATTTTTTGCCAAGCGCCGATTGATCTTTCATCCGATCGCATCGCTTATCGCGGCATGGATCGTGCGGCGGCATTTACTCTGTTCAAGCGGCTTGGATTTCTCAAGCTGATTGAACGATTCGATTTGCAACGCGACCGTGAGCAGACAAATGCGGAAAGTGCGACAGACGGACAGAAAACAGACGCAAATATTTGCAAATCGACTCTTCCGACTGTCACATTGGGTGCCGCTGAGGTTGCAGGATTGCCAAGCGGTCGGTATGGCTTGTGGCTGAATGCGGTGGATTCGGACGAGACAAATCGGCAGATCAATGCCGTTCTTACTGACGGTGAGCAGATCATGATCTGCGATTGTCCGATTGCGGCATTGCAAGAGCCGTTTACGCGAGGAGAATTTGTGGTTTATGATGCCAAAAGCTGTTATCGTTTGTTAGATGAGGCAGGACTTTCGTGGCGGAATTGCTTTTTTGATGTTATGCTTGCGGCGTATGCAGTCAATGCAGGACAGGGTAACTTTTCCTATGAGCGCCTTTTGTCCGATTATCTCGGTATTGTTGCCGATCCAAACTGCCATCCCGTTTGCTATCTGCTTCCGTTGTATCATGCGTTGTCCGAAAAACTGCAAGAAAGCGGGCAAGAGCGTTTGCTCTATGAGATAGAAATGCCGCTTGCGGGCGTTCTCTGCGATATGGAACAGATTGGCTTTTGCATTGACCGCGCGGCAATTCGCCGTTACGGCGACCAATTGCACGCCACGGCAAAAACATTGGAAGAGCGGATATATACCTTGGCAGGAGAACCGTTTAACATCAATTCACCCAAACAGCTTGGAGAAGTTTTGTTTGAGCGTTTGGGCTTGCCGTCCGGGAAAAAGACCAAAACCGGTTATTCGACCGATGCACAAGTGCTGGAAAACCTGCGCAAATATCACCCCATTATCGATGACATTTTGGAATACCGACAGGTGGTCAAACTGGAGAGCACATATGTGGAAGGACTGTTAAAGGTGGCTGATGCGCAGGGAAGAGTGCATACGGTTTTTCGTCAAACCGGAACCGTGACAGGACGCCTTTCCTCCGCAGAACCGAATTTGCAGAACATTCCCATTCGAACGCCGATGGGGCGGGAATTGCGCCGCTATTTTGTCGCAAGCGATGCGGATCACCTGTTAATTGATGCCGATTATTCTCAAATCGAATTGCGTCTTTTGGCACACATTTCGGAGGATACGCATATGATTGAAGCCTTTTGCTCCGGATATGACATTCATACGGCAACCGCATGTCTTTTGTTTGATGCAACGCCGGAAACGGTTACGACCGAGATGCGAAAACGGGCAAAAGCCATCAATTTCGGCATTTTGTACGGTATGGGAGAGTATTCACTTTCCAAGGATTTGCATATTTCGGTTCCTGCCGCCAAAGCCTATATCACACAATATCTTTCCACCTATCCGCAGGTTGCCGCATATTTGGATACTGTTGTAAAGGACGCGTATCGAGACGGTTATGTGACAACCATGTTCGGACGGCGGCGGTATATTCCGGAGTTGTCCGTTCAAAATAAGAATATCAAGCATTTTGGAGAACGGGTGGCAATGAACAGTCCGATTCAAGGAAGTGCGGCGGATTTGATTAAACTTGCCATGATCCGTGTTGACCGCGCTTTGCGTGCGTCCGGGCTGGATGCACGTCTGCTTTTGCAGGTACACGATGAATTGTTGGTTGAAGCGCATAAGGACTGTGCCGAACAGGTGCTTGCGATTTTGCGCGAGCAGATGGAGCAGGTGTTGGAGTTGCGCGTGCCGCTGTCTGTAGATGCGAAAATCGGTGAAAACTGGTTGCTTGCGCATTAAATTGAGAAAGACTTAAAAAGAAAGGGAAATCATATGATTCCAAAACGTGCGTGCGGTGTGC
>CAZMAZ010000036.1:10922-13342 GCA_964564255.1 uncultured Clostridium sp.
AAAGACTTAAAAAGAAAGGGAAATCATATGATTCCAAAACGTGCGTGCGGTGTGCTGATGCATATTTCTTCGCTTCCCGGTGCCTACGGTTGCGGTTCGTTCGGGAAAGCATGCTATTCTTTTATTGATTTTTTGGCAAAGGCGGGATTTACCTATTGGCAAGTTCTCCCCTTCTGTATTCCGGACGATTGTAATTCTCCGTATAAATCGATTGCCGCTTTCAGCGGCAATCCTTGGTTTGTTGATTTGGAAGATTTGCACGAAAGGGGGCTTTTAACGCGTGAGGAGCTAAACGGCGCCGTTCAAGATTCACCGTATGCATGCGAATACGAACGGTTGCGCCGTGAGCGCCTTCCGTTGTTGGCAAAAGCGGCAGAAAGGGTGAAAAACCGTTCTGAAATTATTTCGTGGATAGAGGAACATCCGTATATCCGTGAGTGTTGTCGGTTCATTGCCCTGAAAGAGGCCAATCACGATGCCCCTTGGTATGAATGGACGGTTACCGAACCGGATTCGAATCGATTTTTTTGTGCGGCGTTTATACAGTATACCTTTTTTGTACAGTGGCAGGCGGTACATGCGTACGCAACGGACAAGGGGATTCGCCTGATCGGAGACGTCCCGATTTATGTGGCGCATGACAGCGCTGATGTTTATAACGACAGAACGCTGTTTCAACTGGATCAAGCGGGATTTCCAACCGCGGTTGCGGGATGTCCGCCCGATTATTTTTCTCGGGACGGTCAGCTGTGGGGCAATCCGCTCTACGATTGGAAAGCAATGAAGCGAGACGGTTATTCCTGGTGGGTGGCGCGCATGACGCACATGTTGACTCTGTTTGACGGGGTGCGTATTGATCATTTTCGCGGACTGGCGGGCTATTACAGCATTCCCGCAAGTGCGAAAAGCGCCGCGCAAGGGCACTGGGAAAAGGGACCGGGCAAGCCTTTTGTTCGTCGTCTGCAACAAATCGCGCAGGAAAAGGGCGGATTGATTATTGCAGAGGATCTCGGAGACATTACACCGGATGTTACGGCATTGGTGCAAGAGAGCGGTTTTCCCGGAATGCGTGTTTTGCAATTTGCTTTTTTGGGGGATCCGTCATCGACACATCTCCCGCATCGGTATATTCAAAACACGGTCGCCTATACCGGAACGCATGACAATAATACGCTTCTCGGGTATGTCTGGGAGCAGGGCGAAGAGGAACGAAAACGTATGCTCTCATACTGCGGATTTACAGGTACGGACTGGAATTGTGCCGAAAGCTATGCGGCAATCATTCGAACGTTGTACGCATCGGTTGCCGACCTGGTGATTTTGCCGGTGCAGGATATTCTCGGATTCGGCGCGGATACTCGTATGAATATCCCCGGGAATCCGAACGGGAACTGGCGCTACCGTGTGACAGATAGCCAGCTTGCCTCTGTCGATTGTGCACATTGGCGCTCACTTGCGGAGCTATACGGCAGAATATGAATCCTTTATCGGTATAATTTGTATTTCAAACGCAGATTGTCCGCAATCATGGCAATAAATTCGGAATTGGTCGGTTTGCCGCGATTGTTTTGAATGGTGTATCCGAAATAGGAATTCAGTGTATCTACATCTCCGCGGTCCCACGCCACTTCAATTGCATGGCGAATGGCACGTTCCACACGAGAAGTGGTTGTCTGATATTTTTTGGCAACCGACGGATATAAAACCTTGGTGACCGAATTGATAATTTCGGAATCCTTGACGGTTAAAAGAATGGCGGTACGCAGATATTGGTATCCCTTGATATGTGCGGGAACCCCTATCTGATGAATGATTTTAGTGACCTGCGTTTCAATATCCGGTGTGCGATCCTCTCCTGCTTGGGCATCCGCAGGGAGCGCCATTTTGTTGCGGCGTGCGCGCAAAATTGTATCGACATGCTCGCAAAGACTGGTTGGATTGACCGGTTTTATCAGACAAAGCTCCGCACCTGCGTTCATTGCCTGAACGAATATGTTTTGATTGGAGACCATGGATGTCAGGATAAAGGAAGGCATGCGGTCGGGCGTAAAATCGGCAGATTTGGCACTGCGGATGACCCCGATACCGTCCAAGCGTGACAGCCAAATGTCGACAATGGCAATGTCGGGATGAAATTTGGCAAGTTTTTGCACGGCTTCCTCACCGTTTATTGCCTCTTCAATATAATGACAGCCTGCGCGCTTCAGGCTTTCGCGCATCGAAGCACGCGAGGTTGGATTTTCATCCGCAATCAGTATTTTTGTGTTGTATTCCATAATTCTGTTTTTCCTCCTGTGTTTTTCTTGATAATTCTATTTTACCACAAAATGGAAGAAAAAGCAATAGGAAAAAGGAAAAAAATGTAAACAAAGAAATGCGTATAAAATTGTAAATAATTGACAAATGTCATAGAAGAGACG
>CAZMAZ010000037.1:0-6507 GCA_964564255.1 uncultured Clostridium sp.
CCTCGGGGGCATTTTACGGTTATTTTGTTTTCAGCGCAGCTTGATGCCGAAGCGGCGGTCAAGGGAGGTGACGATTTTTTGCACATAACCGTCAATTTCTTCCGGTGTAAACGGTTTATCCGCCGGGACAAAGGTCAGCTGGAATGCCATGCTCTTTTTGCCTTTCCCCAGCTGTTCGCCGCGGTAAATGTCAAAGAGCTGTGCGTCGGTCACCTGTTTGCAACCCTGCAGAATGGCAGAGCGCAGTTCGCCGCAGGTCTTTTCTTCCTCAACGACCAGGGCAAGGTCACGCGTGACCGAAGGATACCGCGACACGGGTGTGTAGCGAACCAGCGGCGGGAAGGAGAGGGCAAGCAGGTCATAATCCAGCTCGCCGACAAAGGCGTTTTGCGTAATTTCGGCGTCCTGTGCCACTTCATACGCCAGCTGTCCGAACCAGCCGACCGTCTGCCCGTTCAGAAGGACATTTACGGTTGCGCCGGGGTGCATAAAGGACTTTTGCGTGCGTTCATAGGTAAAGGAAATGCCGAATTCGTCCGCAATGGATTCGACGGCACCCTTGGCGGTAAAGAAGGATTCCTCCGCGCCAAAGAGACCGAGACAGAGCATACGGTGCTCCGCGGGCTTGACTTCGGGGGTATCGCCGGGAATAAAGATATTTGCCAGCTCAAAGAAACGTCCGCCGCTTCTGCCTTTTTTCATGTTGTGCGAAAGCACGGAGAGCATGGAAGGCACAAGGGTCGTGCGCATGATAGAGTAGTTTTCGCTGATCGGGTTCATAATGCGAACAAACCGCCGTTCGGGTGCGTCGGCAGGGAAGCGCAGCAGATCCAACTCACGCACGGAGTAGAAGGAATAATTAATCAACTCATAAAATCCCTGCATCACCAGCGCATGCTTGCATTTGTTCAAGTCCTTTTGCGCGGCGTTGAGTCCGCCGGCTGTGACGGTCAAGCCCTCCAGCATTTTGGGCTTGATATGCTCGTAGCCGTAGACCTTGATAATATCCTCCGCCAGGTCGGGGAATCCTTCCACATCCTCGCGGAAGGCGGGGGCGGTTGCGGAAATTTGCTCGCCGTCCACTTCTACCGTGTATTGCATCCGACGCAGAATATCCACGGCGGTGTCACGCGGCACCTCGATGCCCAGCACCGAATTGATTTTGGAGAAGGTGGTGACCACCGGCTGATTGGTACGGTTCGGGTCGGCGCAAATGTCAATGTGAGTAGCGCAAATTTTGCCGCAACCGAGTTCCTCAATCAAATGCAGAGCGCGGGACATGGCAAGGTTGGCGGTATATTCGTCAACGCCTTTTTCAAAGCGGTGTGAGGAATCGGAAGAAACGCCGAGCGCGCGGGAGGATTTCCGAATATTTTCACGCATGAATTTTGCGGCTTCAAACAGCACTGTTTCGGTGCTTTCGCGAATTTCGCTGTTCAGTCCGCCCATGATGCCGGCAAGTCCGACCGGCTTTTTACCGTCGCAAATCACCAGGTTGGCGGGTGTCAGGGTCAATTCGGTGCCGTCAAGTGTAACCAGCGGCTCTTTTTCGGTTGCACGGCGTACCACGATACGCGACTCTTCCAGCGTTGCCAGGTCAAAGGCATGCATCGGCTGACCCATTTCGGTCAGAACATAATTGGTAATATCCACAATGTTGGAAATCGGGTTGTGTTGGCAAAGAATCAAGCGACGGCGCATCCAACGCGGCGAGGGGGCAACCTTGACGTCGCAAACCTCATGCGCGATATAGCGCGGGCAAAGGTCGGGTGCCTCTACGGAAACCGAAATGGCGGGATTTGCGGGCATTGTGGGGGTAAAGTTGCAATCGGGATCGCGGAGCGTGCGGTTCAGCTGCGCGGAGAGCTCACGCGCCACGCCGTAGACATACTGACAGTGCGGCAGGTTGGCGGTAACCGAAATATCCCAGACCTCATCGTTGAAGCAGAGATAATCGCGAATATCCGCGCCTATCGGGGCATCGGTCGGCAGAATCAGAATGCCGTTTACCTCGGCGCCCTCCATCCAGCCGTCGTCGATGTTCAATTCCTCGCCCGAGCAAAGCATACCGTTTGACGGAATGCCGCGCAATTTTCCATTGTGAATGGTGACGCATTTTGCGTTTTTACGGTCGATGACCGTGGCACCGTCCAAAGCGGCGGGCACCAGATCTCCGACATGCACGTTTTGTGCGCCGGTTACGATTTGGAAGCAACCGTGCGTGCCGCAATCCACCTGACAGATAAACATGTGATCCGAGTCGGGGTGCCGTTCCATCGCGGTGACCTTACCGACAAAAACACCGGTTACATCGGGATTGAACAGACTTTTTTCCTCCACCTCAAGACCGCAGGAGAACAGTTTTTCTTCAATCGTTTGGTTATCAATATCGCGCAAATCGACCAGATCGCGCAACCAGCTGATGGGTAAAAGCATATGTTTCTCCTCCTTTTTCAGTCGGCAAATTGCGAGAGTATTTTCTCGTCGCCGTCAAACAGAATGTGAATGTTATTGATGCCGTATTTGAGCATGGCAATGCGATCCAGTCCCGCACCGAAGGCAAGACCGGTCCATTCGTCGGGGTCCAGTCCGCCGTTACGGATAACGTTGCGATTGACAACGCCTGCGCCTAAAATTTCGATCCAGCCCGTGCCCTTGCAAAGTCTGCAGCCCTTGCCGCCGCATTCGCAGCAGGAAATGTCCACTTCAACCGACGGTTCGGTGAAAGGAAAGTAAGAGGGACGGAAGCGGGTTTTGGTGTCGGGTGAAAACATGGATTTTGCCAGCTTGTCCAAAAGCCCGTGCAAATCGGACAGCGAGACATGGCGGTCAATGACAAAGCCTTCCATCTGATGGAACATGGGAGAGTGGGTCGCATCGTCGTCGCAACGGAATACGCGTCCGGCGCACAGAACCTTAAAGGGCGGCTTCATTTCCTCCATACTGCGAATCTGTCCGCCCGATGTTTGCGTGCGCAGAAGGAAATCCTCGGTAATATAGAAGGTGTCCTGCTTGTCGCGGGCAGGGTGATCCTTGGGAGTGTTGAGTGCGGTGAAATTATGGTAATCGTCCTCAATCTCGGGTCCCTCGTAATAAACAAAGCCCATGCCGGCGAACAGATCGATTAACTGGTTGCGGACGATATTGACGGGATTGAGTGCGCCGGGGGCACGCTTGACGGCGGGCATGGTAATGTCCACGCTTTCCTCGGCATAGCGATCGGCAAGCTCGCGCTGAGCGACCTCTTCTTCTGTTTTTTTGAAGGCGGCAAGCACCTCGTCGCGAAATTCGTTGATCAGCTTTCCTGCGCTCGGACGTTCTTCCTTGGGGAGCTTTCCCAATTCCTTCATCATGGCTTGCAGGGAACCGTTCTTTCCCAGATAGGTGCCGAAAAAGGCCTTCAGGTCCGCACCGGAGTGCAATTCCGCCAAATCGGCGCGGATTTTTTCGCGCATCTCTTGAATGTGTTCTTTCATCATATTTTTTCCTCCTGTCGCATAACGCGTTTTTTTTCGCGAAAGCTACGGTAAATTTTAAAATACCTTTTTTTATTATAACAGCATTGACCCGCAAAGTCAAGAGAAAAAACGAATTTTGTGCATGGTAATCCCGCAAAAAGCAGGATATTGTGATATTTTAGAATTCTTCTTTCTTCTTTTTCAGCGCCAGGGCAGCAGTCAGCGTGCCGACCGCAGCCAATGCGGCGGAACCGATAACAGAGCCGCACCCCTTGTCGCTTTTTCCAATGTCGACAGGCGCACTTTCATCGGTTGTGCTTGGTGCCTCAACAGTTGTTTCCGGTGTTTCCGGCTCGGTCTCGGGCTCGGCAGGGAGCAGACTCAGGAGTGCTTTGGCATAGGCATCTGCGCGGGATTGCGTCAGATAGGTCTCCGAAAGCGCCTGCTCGCAGTCGGTATATGCCGATGCGGTGAGATCACCGTCGCGATCCCGATAGGTCTGCATGGCTTCGGTCAAGACCGATGTGTCGCAGACCGGTGTTCCGTAAGCCGAGATATTGCCCAGCTGGAGCATATATCCGTCAGCCGCAGTGTTGCGCAGTTTGGTGCCGATGAAACGCAAAAACCGTCCGACAACCGCCTGCCCGTCGGCAGGCCTGTAGGTTAGCTCGGTTCCGTCGGGGTACGCCGGCGCACCGGTTTCGGAAACAATCGGCGTCCAGGTTTTGCCGTCTGTGGACATTTCAATACGGAAGTTTTTGGGGAATACGCCCTTGGTAATCACATCTACTCGGTCGACCGCAAAGACGTCGCCGAGATCGATAATGATGTATTCGGTCGAATTCGGCGAGCTGTTTGTCTTGACATTGGAGGTCCAGCCCTGCTCGGCGACGCCGTTGTTGATAAAGTCGGCAGCCCAACCCCAGCCGCGGTAGCCCGCCTCGGGTGTTGTGGAGGACGGATAGACCGGTTTGTTCAGTGCCAAATCCTCTCCCTCGGTGTAGATATAAGGGGGATCGATTACCAAAGGATCCTGCACCGACGGTGCGGGCACACTGCCGTCATCGTTGTAAACTTCAATCTCGCAAAGAGACACATAGTCTCCGCGACAGCCGCTTAAGTCGAGGCGAATATAACGCGCTGTTTGCGAACTCGGCAATGCGATTGACAAAGCCGTGCTCCGTTCGCCAATCTCGGAGAGCGACGTGACGGCACGGTAGTTCTCCCCGTCATCCGAGACCGAAACGGCAATGCTTTCGGGGAAGTTGACGCCATAGGTAAACAGCGTGCCTTCGGGGTAGAGATCAATGCGGTTAAAGGTCCGCGACCGCCCGAAATCCAGTGTGACGGAAAGCGCATCGTTTGTGGTGGAGCGCCAGCCCATGATGTTATTTTCCGCAGAGCGACGGCCGTCATTGAGATATGCCATGTAGTAGCCGCCGTCACCGGGCGACTGTGTCGCGGTGATTTGCGCGTCGGCTGCCAAATTCACTTGCGCGTCGGGCTGTTCGTCGTCGGTCTTTTCAAAATCCAATCCTTCCGGCAGAGCCAGCAGGATGGCATCGCCGGCGGCAAGTTCCAGATGAATGCCGTCCTTGTCCTGTGCGATCGGGCGCAGAGAACCGTCGACACGGCTAACCTCGGACAGGGTTGTGATAGAGGCGTCCGGAATCAAATCTACCTTGGTTGCCTTGCCAAAATCATTGTTGACCACCATCAGGTAGTTGCGTTCGGTTTCCGTATGCTTGAGGAAGGAAACCGTGTAGGATTGATTTTTGGCGGCGGGTTGCACAAAGAAATCGGTCGGGATGGAGGGCTGACCGTAGGTGTCGCGTCCGTTGAGATAGACCTCGAGTGCCTCGCACTTGACCAGCGTCGAGCCGATGGCAAGAATCTCACGGTTGATGGTTTTGACGGTTTCGTAATGTGCATTGGGAACGCCGTCGGCACTGATGATGCCGTCTGCAAACGGTTCGGAACGATTGACCGGGGTAAACCAGGTAAAGAAGGACAGCTGTTTGAAGCCGAATGCCAGTGCAGAGTACATTTCGTACCGAATTTCCGCGTCGGTCGGACGGCGGAATGCCACCGATTGTTCGATGGTTTGAATGTAGGTACCTGTGCGGACGCCGTTTTGCAGTCCCACATCGTGGACGGCGCGGAGATTTTCATAAAAGCCGTTCCGATCCATGGAGCCCGCCTGCAGTCCGAACGGATAGCGGTCGTAAATCAGGTAATCGACAGGGTAACCGCCCGCTGCGCACAGACGGCACCAGTCGTTCATTTGCGCTTGATATTGCTCGGTGGAAGCATAGGCACCGGAGGGCAGGAAATTGAGGTGCATGTATCCGTCGGAGAATGCTTTTTTCAGATTCAGATATGCCTCTACATAGCCGTTTGCATTGTAGGGCTCGTCTAAAATGTAAAAGCCGCCCAAGCTGCCGTATGCGGTGTAGTTTTGTACGCGATTTGCCACATAAGATTCCGATTTGCCAACCAAATTCTGACCGAAGGTACCGTCGTTGACAATCAGATGAATGCCGTATTTTTCACACAGATCCAGCATCTTTTTTTGATTGGCTGCGGTTGCAAGCGATTCCTCGCCGGCGCCCAGTACCCAGTTGATACCGGCATCTGCCATCAGTTGATACTGTTCATCGTTTATGTAGTCGGGTGTGGGCGGCCAAAAGACCGAGAGCATGATGTTTTGGTCAAAATTCACGGTGGATGCGGTTGCTTTTGCCGCCGATACGCGGGGAATCAACAGGGGAGCAAACGCAGAGAGGGAGCCGACAGCAACCAGTGTTGCCAGGGTCAGGGATAAAAAACGCTTTGAGGAAAATGATTTCATATGCGGAATCTCCTTTGTGTTTTTATTCACTTATAGTGTAACATAAGAACGGTCAACTGTCAAGAGTTGGAACTCACATTTTGAGAGTATCTTTTACAAAAAACGCCAAAAAAGCGAAAAAGCAAAAAAACGGTCTTCTTTGGTCGGAAAATTTGTGCGAATCTATTGACAAAAAGGAAAAAACTTTGTATAATGGAA
>CAZMAZ010000037.1:6607-13327 GCA_964564255.1 uncultured Clostridium sp.
TCGGAAAATTTGTGCGAATCTATTGACAAAAAGGAAAAAACTTTGTATAATGGAAGCGGAATTTGTCCAGGGGTACCTCTAAGGAAACACTGATTTAATGAGGTGGAACAGATTCGGCACAGATTTCGAATCTGCGTGCGATGAATTTTTAGAGGTGCCCTCAAGTGACCGAAAGAGAAAGGATTTTCAAGCTATGAAAAATCAACTGAAAGAAAAATACGGACTATTGACCGCCATTGCCATGGTGGTGGGGATTGTAATCGGCAGCGGCGTCTTTTTTAAAGCGGAAAAGATTCTGAAAAGCACCGGCGGCAATCTGCCCCTCGGGATTCTCGCATGGGGAATCGGCGGCGTCATTATGATGATTTGCGCTTACACCTTTTCCATCCTTGCGCGCCGTTACAGTCACGTAAACGGTTTGGTGGACTATGCGGAAGCAACGGTCGGCAGAGGGTATGCCTATTTTGTCGGTTGGTTTTCTGCCTTTGTTTACTATCCTGCCATGACCTCGGTGCTTGCCTGGGTCAGCGCACGGTATTTTTGTGTGCTGATTGGTTGGGAGGACATTACGGGCGGTTCCTGCATGGTTTTGACCTGTCTGTTTTTGGTTGGCAGCTATGCTGTCAATACGCTTTCGCCTATTATTGCGGGCAAATTCCAGGTAACCACCACCGTGATCAAGCTGATACCGCTGTACCTGATGGCAATTGTCGGTACCGTTGTCGGTTTGGTAAACGGCATGACGGTTAAAAACTTTACCACTGTTGTAGATCCAACCGTTTCAACCGGCAGCGCTTTGTTTATTGCCGTAGTGGCAACCGCATTTGCCTATGAGGGCTGGATTATCGCAACCAGTATCAATGCGGAGCTCAAAAATGCCAAGAAGAATCTGCCGATTGCACTGCTTGTCGGAACGGGTATTATCGTTCTTACCTATATTTTGTACTATATCGGTCTTGCCGGCGGCATCAGCAACAAGGAGCTGATGGACGGCGGTGAAAAGAGTGTTGTTTTGGCATTCAGCGGTGTATTCGGACAAGCGGGTGGCGTGTTGCTCTCGGTCTTTGTGGTCATTTCCTGTCTCGGTACGCTCAACGGACTGATGCTGGCGTCCACGCGTGGCATGTATTCCATCTCCGCACGCGACAACGGTCCCCGTCCCGCACTGTTTGCCGACATTTCGGAGCACACCAATATGCCGACCAACTCTTCGATTATGGGACTTTTGATGTGCGGACTTTGGCTGGTATATTTCTACGGTGCAAACCTTGCCGAGGTCTGCTGGTTCGGACCGATTCAGTTTGATTCCTCGGAGCTGCCGATTATTACGATTTACGCTTTGTACATTCCGATTATGATTTGTATGATGGTAAAGGAAAAGGATTTGCATCCGGTCAAGCGCTTTGTTTTCCCGATTCTGACCGTTATCAGCTCGCTGTTTATGATGATGGCGGCGGTGTTTGCACACGGTATCGGCGTTGTATGGTATTTGATTGTATTTGCGGTGATTATGGCAATCGGTTTCTGCTTTTACAAGCGGAAAAAGACAACTCAAATCGAATAAAACCCAATAAAACCGAATAAAAAAGAAAAGGGCTGTTGCAAATTGTTGTTTGCAACAGCCCTTATTTAATTTGTTTAATAGCCGTAACTGAAATTGAAGGTGCCGACGGGGGCGGTGTCTCCCGTGCAGTACAAATTCAACGGGTCGTTAATCATGTCTTGCACATTGTCGGTGACCTTGAATTCAAAGGCGTATTCCTCCGCGGTGAGTCCGAGCGCGGAAAGCGGAATGCGGACAATCATGACGTTTCCGTAAATATTGACCAAAGCCTCGCCGACAGACTGCATATCTTCTTCCGAACGGCAACGCAAAATCTCGCTTCTGCCGCCCAGGACCGAACGGTTGATCAGATACTCATATCCGCCCATCAGTGCGCCGTCCGCGTTCTGTGTCTTAATCCAAAGGTTCATCCAACCGGAATCTCCGGTCTTATAGGCGGTGATGTTTTCTGTGCAGGTGATGCGGAAATAGAGGTATTCGGTATCGTGTAGGATGGTAACGGTGTCAATGTCGTTGCGTCCCGATTGGTCGGTATAGACGGTATTGCCCGCCATGGCTTTAAAGTTGCGATCCTCGCATTCGCCGGTAAAGTCGCGATAAACCGCGGTGGATTGACTCCAAACCTCGGTGTCGTCTTTGGAAATGTCGGGGGTCGCGACAGGGTATTCGTAATGAACGGCAGGAGCGTAGTTATCCTTGTGGATATTCATGACGGTCAAAAAGTATGCGTAATCCTTCATGCCCGACGAACGCGACGGCTCAATGTCGCGAGAATATTCGGCATTGAAGGTGTCGCAGGTAAAGTAGTTGTCGACGCCCGCACGCAGCTTTTCTGCTACCCATTCATTCCAGCCGGTCAAAAAGACAAACCGCGCGTCGGTGGCTTTTTGCGATTCCGACATGTTCAAAACCGTGTTCCACTGTGCTTGCAGGTTGAGGTTCATGCGCCAATTTTCATGGTCGTTGACGCCATCCCATTTGCCGTTCTTTTTCTGCTCGGTGGGGGTCCAGCCGCGACCGCGCGAATTTACGGTGTCGGTCATATTGGTTGTGACATGCTGTGCGACCGAAAGACTGATCCAGCCCTGCTGTGAGGTCTGCGGATATTTGAAATCAATCCACGGGGCACCGTTTTCGCGCAGCTTTTCGGTGGGCCACTGCGTGACGCGGAAATCAAAGAAATTTGCCAAATGATTGTTTGACGTCGAGTTGCTTTGCAGCTCGGCAATCAAATTCGACGGCGCAATAATCATAGGCTTTTCCGGGTCGTTCGGTGTAAACCACAAGCTCTTGTAGGTTTCGTTTCCGTAAAATGCCGCGTAGGCTTGCCGCAATACGGTTTCGTTTGCATTTGTGCCCAGATAATAGACCACGCGGGGGACATTCCATCCCGCATCTTGGTATTCCTTCAGAATCGAGAAAAGTTTGGTAGTAACCGTATCGTAAAGGACGTTATTGGAGGTATCCAGCACCAGAAAATCGACGCCTGCCATGGTCAGCATTTCCACCTGCTTGCGCATGACCCACGGGTCCTCGCTGTTGTAATAGCCGAATACCGGCTCGCCCCAGAAGTGTGCGGAGCCGACCGGGGTGATCATGGTGTCGTATTTTGAAAATGCTTGGATATTGGTTCCTTCATAGGTGATTTTGTTAATGTCGTAAATGCCGGTATGGTTTGTGTGCTGTCCCAGGGTCAGGAAGAAGAACATGCCGACATAACGGTCCTTGTTTATTTTCCCGTCCACGGGAGAGATGACCCGACCGAAATCGTCGGTCCCGACAATCTGATAGACCGAATAGTCGGCGGCGGACAGGTTGCGGGTATCGGGCACGCGCTCCACGGCGGGAGTGCTCGGCGGATTGGTTTCGCTTGTGGATTCGCCGGTATCGGTATTGTCGCCCGCAGTGGTTGCGTTGCTCTCTCCGGTGGAGTCTTCCGGCTCGGTTCCTTTATTGCCGGAGCAGGCAAAAACACAGCACAGCGTCAGCGTAAGCGCAATCGCAAGCAATGCAAAGCTAAACAATCTGTTTTTCTTTTTCATGGGCTCAGTCTTCTTTCTTTTTGCAGACAAACGCGCCGCATGCTACCGCAAGGGCAATGGGGAACAGGGCAAGGGAACCGCAACCGTCGTCGGATGCTTCTGCCGTGGTCCGTGTGGGGTCGTCCTCTGTCGAGGTAACGGTAGATTCCTTGGGATCGGGGATGGCGTCCGTGTTGGGATCGTCTGTCGGCTGCTCATCGGGAAGAGTGTCGGTTGGCTGTTCATCGGGAAGAGTGTCGGTCGGCTGCTCATCGGGGAGGGTGTCGGTTTGTGTATGTGTCTCTTCGGGCTTTTCCGTGACCGTGACGGTAAAGGAAGCGGTCATGCCGTTTACATCGACGGTAACCGTAGCCTGGCCTGCCTTGGAAAAATCATATGTGACCATTTCTTCCAAAATGGGCATGGTTTCGCTCTTGCCGCTTGCGTAATTGATGCGAATCAAGAGCGAGGACATGTCGATGCGGTCGCCGACATAATAGCTGTCCTTATAGCCGGGTTCAATTGAGATGCCGTCGGTGGCAACGCAAATCTCATCGTCTGTATTGACCGAGAAAGTGATCGGTTCCAAAACCAAGGTGCCGTCGACCGGGGTATAGTTGTCCTTGTTGGTTCCCGCCCAGTTGCCCCAGTCGTCCTGCGTCCAGGTCAGCCAGCGGAATCCGGGATAAATCACAATTTCATACTGCTCGGATTTGAGAGCTTCGAGGTAACTCTGGTTATCGATGTGGAAAATCAGCGTTTCTCCGTAGAAATTGAAGCGCGCAACCTTTCCCTGTTCCACCAGAGAAGTAACGGTTTCGCCGTTAATGGTGACCAGATCGCCGAGCGTTTTGCCCGGGATGGCGGAGGCACAGAGGTTCACGGTGGAGATAGCTTTGAGAATGGCGTTGTCGTTGCGTTCAAAGGTCAGTCGTAGGGCGCCTTCGATGTTCGGCATGGTTCCCGCATTGATGGCGGTAATGCCCGCACTGCCCTGCGTGACAAAGGTCACGTCGCGGTCAAGGGTCAGGTCGGTAAGCTCTGCACTGATGCCGCTTGTGTACGACCCGGCACACCACACAAAGCCTTTTTTGACCGTAACGGCAAGAATGTTTGAGGGCTTTAAGGTATTGTGGTCGTCCATATGGAAGACGAGATTGAGGCGCAGTCTGCCGTCCGATGTCTCATCATATGTATAGCAGGTGCGCACAATGGAGAGATTGCCCCATGCCGCCTTGATTTCGCGGATGGTCTGATCGACATAGGTTTTTCCGTCCTTTTCATAGGAAATCAAAATCAGGTCGGTATTGTGGTCGATGCCGTTATCCCATGCGTCCTTGGTCAATCCCTGCGTGCCGCCGGGGACCAGGAAGCTGACCTGACCGAATGTGGTTCCCTCGGGCGTAAAGGGTTGCCCGTAGTAAGGCTCCATGTCAATTTCGGCAGCGGCGACCGAAAGCGGGAAGAGAAGGAGCAGGGAAGAAAGGGCTAAAAGGAGCGAGAGGAGAATGCAAAGTGTTCGTTTCATGTTTAATACCTTCTTTCATGATTTTTTATATATACGCGGGACTGCATGTCCGCAGGATACCCCGTTATTTGTCGAAAAATTTGTCAATGACCTCCGCTTCGGCTGCGGCAAGGCGATTCAGGCATGCCGTATCCTGCAAAAAAGCGGCGTCATGAGGGTTGGTGTGAAAGCCGTGCTCGACAAGGAGCGCGCAAGCGCAACCGGATGCGGCGGCGGCACGCAAAACGCCGTAATAATCAATGCCGGGGCGATCCGGATAGGTGCGGGTCTTGATGCCGCGATCGGCAGTTTCCATGACGGTCGCCACTGCGGTATTCAAGGCGTGCGCAAGCAGGGCATTGCGCTTTTCGTCGGCAAGGGAATAGTAGGTCTCCACGCCGCATACGGCGGCGTAGGTTTCGGGGGTCTGTGCGGGACCGGGCGCGTTGGAATGCAGAGACAAAAACAGAATGGCATGATGCTTGCCCGCAAGCGATCCGCGCTCTTCCAAAGAGGGGTCATCCTCTACCGTTTGCCGTGTCAAAAGAACCGAAAATCCGCGGGCTTGCAGATGTGTTTCCAGCGCCCGTGCCAGTAAATAATTTTGTGTTCCTTCATAGTAATCTGTTTGGCAACCTGTTTTGCAACCCGAGTTACAACCCGTATTTGCCGTGTGGCGATTTCCGTACTGCCCGTGTCCCGGGTCCAGTACGACAAGTCCTCTGTTCATGGCGCATCCTCCTTTACCTATTTCGCCTTCTATTATACACAAAAAGGCAGGGCTTGTCAAGACGGTTCGGCGCCTTTTTCCGGGTGGCGGCTCCCGAAGGGAGTGTCTCGCCCCCGGACCCCCTCGCCGCCTTTTAGAAAAAGGCGGGCGAAAACTTTTTGAATGCTTCTTATACAAATTGTTCGGTTATTGCGTCGAGATATGCTCTCTCAAAATTGTAGTGGGGACCCCTGCCCCACAGCGGTATTTTTTCGGGGGCGGCTCCCGAAGGGAGTGTCTCGCCCCCCGAACCCCCTCGCCGCCTTTTTGAAAAACTGCCTTTTTGACAAAAGGCCGGGCGAAAACTTTTTGGAAGGTTTTTTATACGAACCCTTCGGCTACTGCGACAGGATATGGTCTCTTGCAGGGCGCAACCTGCATGTCGTGTCGGATGATTGCCTTGTCAAACAATTTGCAAATACTGCGTCTCCATTGTTATAGGGCAATCCCCCAGTCGCCTGCGGCGCCGCCGCTTTAGCGGCACGCCCCCCTTTACACAAATGAAAACAAATAAAGACGAATAAGATTCCGAGCGCTTATCTTTATTATACAAAAAGGATAACGAAAAGAAAATAGCAAATTTTGCATTTTTCATTGCATTTTCCGTTTTTTGTGCGCAGCGGTGGATGAGGTGTCGAGCAAACAATTCGCAAATGCTGTGTCATTCTGAGCGTAAACGCTGTCAAGCGTTCGCGAAGAATCTCTTCCGCCTTCCACCCCGCCGAGATTCTTCACGTTGCTTGAAATGACACGGCGGGGCGGTGTCGACGGGAGATTGCTTTTTTGCCGCAAAAAAATGAAAACAAAAAATTTCAAAATATTTTTTTCAAACCTGTAAGATTTCCCAATTTCGTTCGTA
>CAZMAZ010000038.1:0-3809 GCA_964564255.1 uncultured Clostridium sp.
ATTTTGACGAGCGGCGATAAGCGCGTGCAAATAATCGATTGTAAAACGCAGTTTTACAATCGACTAAATAAAGAATGAAAAAAGGAGAGAGAGACGTGTATTTGAAATCGATTGAGATGCAGGGGTTCAAGTCCTTCCCGGATCGAACCAAGCTGGTCTTTGACGTTGGATCAAAAGCCGAGGGCGACAGCGCGGGAGAAAACGGCGTTACCGTTATCGTGGGACCGAACGGAAGCGGAAAATCCAATATTGGCGACGCCATGCGTTGGGTGCTCGGTGAAATCTCTTCCAAAAGTTTGCGCGGAACCAAAATGGAGGATGTCATTTTCGGCGGCGCCGCAAGCAGGCGACCGATGGGTTTTGCGGAGGTTTCGGTTACCTTCGACAATACCTCTTCGTTTGCCAAACTGGATTGCCCCTATGACGAGGTGACGGTTACGCGTCGATATTTCCGTGCAGGAGAAAGTGAATATTACATCAACCGCAAAGCGGTACGGTTAAAGGATATATATGAGCTGTTTATGAATACCGGAATCGGTCGTGACGGCTATTCCATTATCGGACAGGGGCGGATTGCGGAAATTATTTCCCGCAAAAGCGACGAGCGGCGCAATGTTTTCGAAGAGGCGTCGGGAATTGCCAAATTCCGTCACCGCAGAACCGAAGCGGAGCGAAAGCTGCAAAATGTGGATGCCAATATGGACCGTGTGCACGATATTTTTGTAGAGGTGGAATCACAGCTGGCGCCCCTGGAGCGAGAAGCGGCGCGTGCGGAAAAAGCCATCGCCTTGCTTGATCAGAAAAAGCGTGTGGACGTACAGCTGTGGCTGTATGATACCGAGCGGTTGCGCGGAGAAGTCGGTGCCGCGGAGGAGACGGTGCGGCGGTCGGAATTTGATTTGCAAAACGCGGAGGAGACATTGGAGGCGCTGGATGTGCAAAATAAAAGGCTGTACGAATCCGCGCAAAGCAGTCGTGCCGAGGTGGCAAAGCTGGCGGAGGAAATTCGCGTTTGCACAGAAAAGGGATATGCGCTTGACAGTGAATACCGTGTGCTGGAAAGTGACATCGGACATGCCGGGGAGATGATTGCATCGTCAGATGCCGCCCTGACCAACATGGAAGGGGCTGCCGCAACGGCGCGGGCGCAGGAAAGCGAGCAGGCAGAGCGAGCAAGGGAATTGGAATCTCGGGTTGCGACGCAACGTGCAAGCTACGCCGCACTCGGCACCGATATTGACCGCCTTTTGGCAAAGGATGCCGAGCTGCAGCAGCAAATAGGACAGGCACTGGGCGACAGAGAAGCGGCAGAGAGGGAAATAACCGATTTGCGCGTGCGTATTTCGGTGCTGGAAAATGCCAAAAACAACGACGGAAGCCGCACCGAGACCATGGCAACCGATATGACCGATTATGAAGAGCAGATTGCAGAGCTGGTAAAAAAGCAAGCCTTTCATCAAAAGGATGCCGACATGCAGAGCGAACTGCTTGCGGAAACCGATAAAAACAAAGAGCAGGTACAGAGAAAGCTCGGTGAGCTGAACACTGCATACGGGAAGGCGGCAGAGGAAGCCAATGCGGCAAAGCTACGCAGGGATTCCTTACAGGAGCGGATTCGTACCAATCGTGCCATGGAAGAAAATCTGGAAGGATATTTCGCCCCGGTCAAATATGTCATGCAGCAATACGCCGAAGGTAAGATTACCGACCTGCACGGCGCCCCCTGCGGGCGGATTTACGGACCGCTTTCCAAGGTGATTCGCGTGGAAGACCAATACGTTATCGCCATAGAAACGGCGCTGGGTGCACAGCTGCAGCATATTGTCGTGCAGGATGAGGAAACCGCGCAAAGTGCCATTTACTGCCTCAAGCGTGCCAATGCGGGCAGAGCAACCTTTTATCCGCTTACCTCCATGCGAGCGCAGGCACCGACCGAGGAAATGCGTCGTGCCGCCGGGTTTGCGGGCTATGTCGGGGTCGCGGATGCTCTTGTGCACTGCGAGGAAAAATTTGCAAATGTCGTGTCCTCCTTGCTGGGACGCACGGTGATTTTCGATACGGTGCAGAATGCCACCGCGATGGCAAAGGCTTTGCACTATCGAGTGCGGGCGGTGACGCTGGACGGACAGCAAATCAATGTAGGCGGTTCCTTCACCGGCGGTTCGGTCAATCAAAAGGGCACCGGTATTTTGAGCCGTGCGGGCGAGATTCGCCGTTTGGAGCAGCAGCTGGCGGCGCAGAACAAAGCCCTGGAGGCGGCACAGGCGGAGGAGAGCGGTTTGCGGAGTCAGATTCGCGAGCAAACCGAATGCCTGTCCGATTTGGACGGTCGCAGACAGCTTTTGGATATGCTTTTCAGCTCCGCAAACGCACAAATTGCGAGTATTTCCGCTACCTTGGATGCCAAACGCAAACTTTTGGCACAGCTACAGGCGGATTATGAGCAGATTATGACCGCGTTTGCGCAATACGACAACGAGATTGCGGGACTTCGAAATGAGGAAGCGGCACTGCGCGAAAGGGTGGAAGCCATTACGGCGGTGCGTGCCGAAAAAAATGAGCAATGTGCCGATTTGGCGGATCAAATTCGCACGCTTGAGGAAAAGCGAACCGAGTTGCTGATTGCCATCAACGGAACCGAAAAGGACATCGAAACGGCACAAACGCTTCGCGTTGCCGCGATGGAGCGTATTCGCGCCTGTGAGCGGGAACGGCAGGAAGCGCAGACGCGCATCGGTACCCTGCAGGCGTCCATGGAATCCTGCAAGCACAAGCAGGAGGAAAACAGAGCACAGTATGCACAGGTGCAAAAGGAGCTGGAACGACTGCACGGGATACGGTCGCAAACACAGCAGAATGCGGACGCTTTCGAGAGTGAAATCAATGCTCTCGGAGAACGAATCCGTCAAAAAATGGCGGACAAAGAGGTTCTTTTCCGCGCCGTTACGCTGCATCAAAACAAACTTGACAATTTGCGCGCTGCGCTGGATGCGCTTTCGGGAAAGCTCTGGGAAGAATATTCCCTGACCCGAAACGATGCGCTGTCGCTCGGCTATCCGACCCTTACCGCCGAGGAGCGGGATCGGGCGGAAAAGATGCAGACAGAGTGCCGAAACAAACTTCGTTATCTCGGACATGTCGATTTGGATGCGGCAAACAAATACCGCGAAATCAAAGAGCGGTATGAGTCCATGAAGGCGCAAATAGACGATTTGGAGACCTCACGCAAGGAGTTGACCGGCATTATCAACGGGTTGGATACCGAAATGCGTGCGGCGTTTACAAAGTCTTTTTTGGAAATCAATCAGCATTTTAAGACCACCTTTGCCGAACTGTTCGGCGGAGGAGAGGCGGAATTGATTCTGAGTGATCCCGAAAACGTGCTGGAAAGCGGCATTGAGATTAAAGCGGCGCCGCCCGGCAAAATCATCAAGAGCCTGATGCAGCTTTCGGGTGGAGAGCAAGCCTTTGTGGCAGTTGCACTTTTCTTTGCCATTTTGCAGGTCAATCCGACACCGTTCTGCATTTTGGACGAAATCGAAGCGGCGCTGGATGAGGTGAATGTTGAGCGTTTGGCGCAGTATATTAAACGCTACGCGGACGGAACGCAGTTTATTTTGATTACACACAGACGCGGTACCATGGCGGCGGCAACCCGCCTCTACGGCGTGACCATGCCCGAACACGGCATTTCCAAGGTGCTTTCGTTGGATGTTCGGGATATTTCCGGAAAGAAGGAAGGAGACTGGGATGGGATCTTCGGCTAATCACAATCAAAAAGGGCAAATAACAAGCCCGACAATGGAATC
>CAZMAZ010000038.1:3909-13148 GCA_964564255.1 uncultured Clostridium sp.
CCGACCGTCGTCGAACCGGTGACCGAACAGCCTGCCGCTTGTGACGGAGAGACGCCCGATGCATCGGAGCCGACTCTGTCCGAGGAGACGGAAGAAATCGAGGCTATCGAGGCTACCCGGAAAACTGCGGAACCCGCGAAAGCTGTCGCAGAAGAGGCTGTCGCAGAAGAGGCTGTCGCGGAAACCGAGGAAGCAGTCGCGCAAGCGGATGCAGAGGAACCGCTTTTTGTCGAAGAGACCGAGGAGGAGAAAACCGAATTGCGGCAATCCTTCTGGCAAAAGCTCAAAAGCGGATTGACCAAAACCAAAAAAGCGCTTTTGGGGTCGGTCGACGAGCTGCTGAAAAACTTTGTCAAAATAGATGAAGAGTTTTTGGAGGAGCTGGAGGATGTCCTGATTACGGCGGACATCAGTGTTGATGTGACCGAGGATATTATCGAAGAATTGCGCGAACGAATCAAGGACGGCAGATTGAGCGAAAAAGAACAGGTGATGAGCGCCTTGCGTGAAATTTTGACCGGCATGATTGGAAAAGAGCAGCCGCTTATGATGGAGACCACGCCTTCGGTGATTCTTGTAATCGGCGTCAACGGCGCGGGCAAAACCACTTCTATCGGTAAAATCTCCAAACGCCTGCGTTTGTCGGGTAAGAAGGTAGTGGTTGCCGCGGCGGATACCTTCCGTGCGGCGGCAATCGATCAGTTGGCGGTTTGGTGCGATCGCGCCCATGTGGATTTGGTCAAGCAATCGGAGGGAAGCGATCCCGCATCGGTTGTTTACGATGCTATCGGATATGTGAAAAACAAGCATGCCGATGTTTTGATTATCGATACTGCGGGACGGTTGCACAATAAAGCCAATCTGATGAATGAGCTTGCCAAAATCAATCGCGTGATTGACCGTGAATTGCCGGGTGCTTGCCGTGAAACTCTGTTGGTTTTGGATGCCACCACGGGGCAAAATGCGATTGTGCAGGCGGTGGAATTCCAGAAGGCGGCACCGATTACCGGTATCACGCTTAACAAACTGGATGGCACCGCAAAGGGCGGCATTGTCATTTCCATCAAGAAGAAATTGGGCATTCCCGTCAAATTTGTCGGAGTCGGAGAGAAGATTGACGACATGCAGGAATTTGATGCGGCGGCGTTTGTGGACGCGCTCTTCTCATGACGGAGGCAAGATATGTATCGTGATCTGAAGGATCCCAGTACCCTGGTGCTTGCCACCCGTAATCGCGGCAAACTTGCCGAATTACAGGCACTGCTCGGTGAAATTTTGCCCGATGTGCGGGTTTTGTCCCCGATAGACGTGGGAATTTACCAAGAGATTGAAGAAACCGGGACCACCTTTGCCGAAAATGCGCTTTGCAAGGCACGCGCCGTGGCGGCAAGCGGGTATATCGGGGTTGGAGACGACTCGGGACTTGTTGTGGATGCTCTGGACGGGGCTCCCGGCATCTATTCCGCCCGTTTTGCGGGAAAACACGGAGACGATGCGGCAAACAACGCACTGCTTTTGGAAAAAATGGCGTCTGTCGACAACCGAAATGCGCATTTTGTGTGCTGTATTGCATGTGTCTTCCCAAGCGGAGAATCCTTCACCGTTTTGGGACGGGCGGACGGTGAAATTTTGACAAAACCGTGCGGCACCGACGGTTTCGGATATGATCCCTTGTTCTTCTATCCGCCGCTTGGCAAGAGCTTTGCCATGCTTTCGCCCTCGGAAAAGAACGCAATCAGTCACCGCGGTCGGGCAACACGCCGTTTTGCGACCGTTTTGGCGGCGTATATGAATCAAAAGGAAAAGGAGAGTATCAAATGATAACTTCAAAGCAAAGAGCCTATCTGCGCAGTCTTTCCAACGACTACACGGCCATTGTGCAGGTAGGGAAGAGCGGACTGACCGAAAACCTGGTGACAACCGTGCGTGAGGCATTGGAAGCGCGCGAGCTGATTAAGCTGTCGGTGCTGGACACCTGCGCCTACACGCCGCGCGAAATTTGCGATATACTTGCAAGTGAAATCGGCGCGGAGGGCGTCTCCGTGGTCGGCAGAAAAGTAGTTCTTTACAAGGAATCCGCAGAGCGTAAGCGGATTGTACTTCCGAATTTATGATGCGTGTCGGTATTTACGGCGGCAGCTTTTCTCCTGTGCACAACGGACATGTGGCAGCGGCACTGGCGTTTATGGAACAGATGTGGCTGGACATTCTCTACATTATCCCCGCGCGTGATCCGCCGCACAAGGAGCTGGACGGACAGGTCAGTGCCGCAGAGCGATTGCGGATGTGCGAGCTGGCATTTGCGGGAGTCGATGGCGTGATTGTCAGCGACATGGAGCTGCAACGAGCGGGGAAAAGCTATACGGTTGACACCTTACGCGCCCTTTCGGCGCCCGACAGGCGACTGTTTTTGCTTTGCGGCACCGATATGCTGTTGACGCTTGACAAGTGGCATGAGCCGGAGGAGCTGTTCCGCCTTTGCTATCCCGTTTATGTTCGCCGCGAGGATGACCGTGCATTGGACGCGCCGATTGTTTCCAAAATTCAGGAATACCGTGAGGCGTACGGCAAGGTGGTTCGGCGTATTGTAACGCCGCCCGTTGTGGTATCGTCCGCCGCCGTGCGGGAAAAGCTGGCGCACGGGGAGCGGATTGACGACATGGTTCCCGCCGCCGTGGCGGCATATATTGAAAAGAACGGCTTTTACCGTTCAAAGGAGGAGATGCCACATGCATAAAGAACCCATAACCGAGCAAATGCTTTGCGATTTGCGCGCGGAAATGCAACAAGGCTTGTCGGCAAAGCGGTACCGTCACGTTGCGGCGGTAGAAGAGGCGGTCGGACGCATGGCGGCTATTTATTGCCCGGAAAAGCGGATGCTTTTGCGTGCCGCGGCACTGCTTCACGACATGACAAAGGAATATACCGACGAGGAGCAGATTGCGGTACTGGGGCGGTTTGGCGTATCGGTTTCGCCGCTTGACCGCCTTGCTCCCAAAACGCATCACGCACGCAGTGCGGCGGCACTCATTCCGTCGCGGTATCCGACCTTTGCCGACCCGGAGCTTGTTTCCTGTGTCCGCTGGCATACGACCGGTCATGCAAGCATGACGCTTAGCGAGCGCTTACTGTATTTGGCTGATTATATTGACGAGTCGCGTACCTTTCGTGACTGTGTCATTTTACGCGGGCTGTTTTGGGGGGCGCATCCCGAAGCAATGACCCAAGAGGAAAGGGAAGCCCATTTGCGCGAAGTGCTGATTCTGTCGTTTGATTTGACCGTGCAGGGACTGCTTGCGCAGGGCGTGCCGATCAGCCCCGATACGACAGATGCCAGAAACGCACTGCTTTTGGAACAAAACAAATAATTTGAACGGAGAATAAAAAATGGAAAAGAAAGAAAATCAAGAATTGATGCAAAACGCCGAGGATATTATCCTCTCGGATGAGGCATATGCAAAATTACCGTCTCTCAAGGATGCAAACGCAAAAGAGGTAGCGGATGCCATTGCCGCGGTGCTGGAAAACCGCAAAGCGGACGATGTCAAGGTCTTGTATGTACATGACCGCACCTCTCTGACCGACTACTTTGTGCTGGCAACAGGGCATTCCTCCACGCATGTCCGTTCGCTTGCGGGCGAGGTGGAGCACAAAATGGAATTGCGCTCGCTTCCCGCATTCGGCATTGAAGGGCGGGATAACGACGCTTGGATTGCCATGGACTATTCCGATGTGATTGTTCACATTTTCAATCGCGAAGCGCGTGCATTTTACAATTTGGATAAACTCTACAGCTGACCTCAAAACATATCATGAACGATTTATTGCGTTCGGTGCCGCTTGCGGTGCTGTTTGCCGTGACCATTCTTGCCAATATTACGGGCGGCATATTGAAAACCTGGTTCAGTAAGAAAAAAACCGATTCCGCGTTTGATTTTTATCTGTATAATACCGTCATCAGTCTGGTGTCCGCGCTTGTGATTTTTGTCATGAACCGCGGCATCGGCGCGGTTTCCGCGGAAACGCTTGCGCTTTCGGTGATTTTCGGTATTGTGACCGCGCTCGGTGCTGTGCTGAATTCCATGGCGCTGACCTGCGGACCTTGGACCTATACTGCTATGTTTACGGCGCTTTCCACCGTTATTCCCACGCTTTCCGGCGTATTTCTTTGGGACGAATCAATCAGCATCGGGCAATATGTCGGCATTTTCCTTTTGATTGCCTGTATTGTGCTGTCCGCGGAGCGGAAGGCAACCGACAAAAAGGCAACGGCACGCTGGTTTTTCCTTTGTGCTTTGCTGTTTTTCGCCATCGGCTCTGTCGGGGTTTTACAAAAGGTGCAACGCCGTTCGGCACATGCCGACGAGCTGGGCGCCTTTTTGATGATTTCCTTTTTAATAGGTGCCGCTTTTTTGGGATTTTGTGCCTTTCTGTTTCGCAAAAAAGCGCCTTCGCGCGTGCACTGGACAAAAAACTTGTTCCCTTGGGTATCGGCACTGTTTACCGGCATAGCGGTCGCACTCAATAATGTTTTGAATCTTTTTCTGTCGGGAGAGGTACCGACTGTTGTCTTTTTCCCGCTTGTCAACGGAAGTGCATTGATGCTGACGGCGGTTTCTTCCCTGGTTTTGTTCCGCGAGCGCCTGTCTCCCAGACGCTGGATCGGTCTTTTTGTCGGGGTGCTTTCTCTTTTGTTTGTCTGTCAGATTCTTCATTTTTAAGGGCGCCGCCGAGAATCTCTTTGTCGCCCGCGCGAGTGGTACCCGAAAGGGATTTTGCGGTTTTTCTTCTTGTTTCGACCGCCCTGCATGGAAATTTTTGCCTTGGCCAAAAAAACTTTGCAAAAACCTATTGACAGACTGACGGGGATATGCTATAATAGTATCAATTCATTCGTAAGTCTGCACAAGCCGGCAGAAGACGAACAAAAAATACTGAGGAAAGAACGGCTGAAACCGGAAAGGATTACGTATTATGGACACAGGAAGCGGCGGCGACGGTCACATACCTGAGCGAACCCCTACTGCATTTCAATTGTAATAAAAAGAAGAAACCAACCTGCTGAAAATGCATTATTGCGGCAGGGTTGGTTTCTTTTGTTTATTTTATCCCGAACGGTGATTTTGGAGGAAACAAAAAAGATATGGACTTATGGCTACAAATCCTGATTCAGATTGGTCTGATCGCATTGAATGCCATTTTTGCCTGCGCCGAGATCGCGGTGATCGAGGCAAAGGGACCGCGGCTGGATAAGCTGGCGGAGGACGGAAACAAACGGGCACGGAAGCTCAAGCGCCTGTCGGATAATCCCGCTAAATTTCTTGCAACCATTCAGGTTGCCATTACACTTGCCGGATTTTTGGGAAGTGCGTTTGCTGCGGAAGGATTTGGCGAGATGATTGCGACCGCACTGGAAGGCCGTGTGCCGCTTTCAAGGGCAACCCTGAACACCCTGTCGGTGATTGTGGTAACCGTTATTTTGTCTTTTATTACGCTGATTTTCGGCGAGCTGGTTCCCAAACGTCTTGCCATGAAAAAGGCGGAATCGATTGCGCTGGGACTTACCGGCATTATTCGGTTTATTTCGGTGATTTTTGCGCCGCTGGTCGGACTTTTGACAGTCTCCACAAACGGTGTGTTGCGTCTTTTGCGAATCAATCCGCACGAGGACGATGATAAAATGTCCGAGGAGGACATCCGTATGCTTGCCGATGCAAGCAGTGAAAAGGGTGTCATTGACGAGGAAACCAATGAAATCATTCAAAATGTGTTTGAATTTGACGATATTACGGTCGGCGAAATTGCAACCCACCGTACCGAGCTCAAGGTGCTTTATCTGGAGGATTCCGACGAGGAATGGTTTTCCACCGTGCGTGACAATGTACACACCTACTACCCGATTTGCGACGAGGATATTGACCATGTGGTCGGGATGCTTGACGAAGAGGTCTATTTGCGTCTTGCCGACAGAAGCCGTGAGAATGTCATGCGGCAGGCAGTGATTGCACCGCACTATGTGACACAGGTCATGAAGACCGATGCGCTTTTCCGTGAAATGAAGCGGGAGCACAGCAATATCGTGATTGTTGTGGACGAATACGGCGGTACATACGGTCTGGTTACCATGAACGATTTGATTCAGCAGATTGTCGGTGATTTTGACGAGCAGGAGGTCGATGCGGACGTGACCGTGTCGGGCGAAGGATTTTTGATTTCCGGTTCCGCGGAGCGCGAAAAGATTGACGATTTGTTTGATGTGGAAACCGGAACCGATTCGGCTACGGTCAGCGGTTGGGTTATGGAACAGCTTGAAAAGATTCCCGAGGAAGGGGACGAGGTTATTTCCGACGGCGTAAAACTCAAGGTTACCAAGGCGGATGACAAGCGGGTGCTGGAGGTATATGCGGAAAAATTGCCGCAAGAGGAAGAAAAAGACGGATAAAACCGAAAAAAATGAAAAAATCCTATTGACAAGCGATTGTTTGTGTGGTATAATAGTAGAGCTTGTGAATCCGATGTCAAAGAGCATCGAGAAAAGAAAAACGAGGTACAGAAAGATGAAGAACGGAATCCATCCCAATTACGAAAAAACAATTATCAGATGCGCCTGCGGCGAAACCGTTGAAACTCGCTCCACCAAGGGAGGAGAAATTAAGGTTGAAATTTGCTCCAAGTGCCACCCCTTCTTTACCGGCAAACAGAAATTTGTTGACGCCGGCGGTCGTGTGGATAAGTTCAAGAGAAGACTTGAAAACTCCGCTCGCAAGGCTTGAGCAGAGAGAGATAGGGTCCGAGGTCTATCCGAATCAAATCGGAAAAGCGGCTGAAAAAAGTCGAAAGAGTCAAAGGAAACCGAGCGGGGAACCGCGTACGATTTTTGCAGACATGGGCAGGGCGCAGTATGCGTTCCTGCCCTTTTCACTATGGAGGTGATTTACGAAAATGAAGAATGTTGTAAATGCTATGGACATACAGAAAGAAAAAAGCGGCACGGGGGAGACAACCAAAACGCGAGCGGTTTTGGTTGGCGTTATTACGCGCGAGCTGTGCGAAGAGGAAGCCGAAAAGGGGCTTGACGAGCTGGAGCGGCTTTTGGATACGGCGGGCGGCGTTTGTGTGGCGCGTGTGTTGCAAAGCAAGGACACGCCGGATCCCGCAACCGCAATAGGCAGTGGAAAGGTGCGCGAAATCCGTGATATTTGTCAGCAATTGGACTGTGATCTGGTGGTTTTTGATTTTGAACTTTCCCCGTCGCAAATTCGCAATTTGGAGGATGGCATGCGCAGTGACGGGCACGAAGTGCGCGTGATTGACCGTTCCATGCTGATTTTGGACATTTTCGCATTGCATGCGGTGACGGGAGAAGGGAAGCTGCAGGTGGAGCTGGCACAGCTGCGTTATACCGCACCGCGTCTGATTGGTCGCGGCAAGGAAATGTCCCGTTTGGGAGGCGGTATCGGTACACGAGGACCGGGAGAATCCAAACTTGAAAGCGATCGTCGACATATGCAGAGGCGAATTGCCGCGCTCGAGCAAGAGCTGAGTGTGATGGAGAAAAACCGTCGCACCATGCGGGCGTCCCGTGATCGAAGCGGCATGGCAAAGGTGGCAATTGTCGGATACACCAATGCAGGGAAATCAACCCTGCTTAATCGCCTGACCGATGCGGGAATTCTGGCAGAGGACAAGCTGTTTGCCACATTGGACCCGACGACACGTAAATTCAAATTGCCCTGCGGCGAAAGCATTCTTTTGACCGACACGGTCGGCTTTATTCGAAAATTGCCGCATCATTTAATTAAAGCGTTCCACTCCACCCTGGAGGAGGCAACCTTTGCGGACATGATTCTTTTGCTGATTGATGCGTCGGACCCGGAAAGCGCCGCACAGCTTGAGGTGACGGAATCTTTGCTTGCCGAGCTTGGTGCTGCCGATAAACCGATTTTATATGTATATAACAAATGTGACCGCGGGGTAGCGCGCCGTTTGTCTGTCGGCACGGGAGCAACGCATGCTGTTTGTTATGTTTCCGCTCTGACCGGGCAGGGATGCGAGGTCCTTGTGGAAACCATGGAACGGTTGCTTCATGCCGACAAATATCCGGTTACCTTTTGCATTCCCAATGCCGAACAGAGTGCATTGCATACCCTTTACCGCGAGGCATCGGTGGAATCGGTCGAATACGGAGACCGATTTGTGACGGCGGTTGCTGTGGTAGACCGTCGCATACACGGGATGCTTGCCAAATACGCGCAGGAAAAACTCCCTGTAGAGGAGGATTGAAGGGATTGAAAGATTCGAAAGATTTGAAAGAATCGAAAGAACCGAAGATGGCGGAAGGGAAAACCTATACGACGCTCCGAAAAACGGGAGAGGACAGCTTTGAAGAAAAGCGTTCACTGTTTATCGGCGCCGCCGCACATGTTGAAACCGAAGAGGAAGCCATGGCGTTTGTCAAAGCGCGAAAAAAGCAGTATGCGGACGCAACCCACAATGTCTGGGCATATTCCGTAAAAGACGGTGTTTCGGCGCGCTATTCCGACGACGGAGAACCGCAGGGCACGGCAGGGATGCCGACGCTGGACGCCATTCGCAAATGCGGGGTGGATGATGCGGTTGTGGTGGTAACGCGCTATTTCGGCGGCACTCTTTTAGGTGCGGGCGGTTTGGTTCGCGCTTATGCAAAGGGGGCAAAGATAGCATTGGAAGCCGCCGAGATTGTGACCTATTCGCCGCACACCGTTTGCCGCTTGACCTGTTCTTATGCCGATTATAAGCGACTTTCGCAGGAGCTGACGCACGAAGGGGCTTTGATAGACGACACCGATTTTTCGGATTGTGTTTGCATTACATTCGCTGTTCTGACGCATCGCGGGCCCTCTCTTTTTTCACGCATTCGTGATTTGAGCGGCGGGAAAGCCGACCTGCAGGTCATCGGGGAACGGTTTGATGCCCCGCGCTCTTAGCGCAGAGTGCTGTCAATTTTTCACCGGATGCCGCCGGCTTTTTCGCGGGGCGCTGTCCTTTGTTTCCGGGGGCGGCTCCCGAAGGGAGTGTCTCGCCCCCGGACCCCCTCGCCGCCTTTTGAAAAACTGCCTTTTTGACAAAAGGCCGGGCGAAAACTTTTTAAAATGTTCTTGTACGAACTGTTCGGATACTGCGATAGAATATTCTCTCTTAAAACTGTAGTGGGGACCCCTGCCCCACAGCGGTCGGCAGGATGTAGGGCACGACCTGCG
>CAZMAZ010000039.1:0-12910 GCA_964564255.1 uncultured Clostridium sp.
CGAATCAATCAGCGGTTCCTTAACAGCACATAAAGATTAAAATACCCGAAAGCAAAACTATTTTTTTCCGAACAATCGATGAAACAAACCACCGTTCACATTCCCTTTCGGCAAAAGCGAACGGCAATATAACACAAAATATCCCTCATCATTTGACAATTCGGCAAACAGTTGTTCCAGCCGACGAGCCGCCCGTTTTCCGTATGCATTGCAGACAGACGTTACCATTTCGCGCAAACCGGCTTCGGATTCCGTCAGCGTATTTTTCATCTCGGAAGAGGCTTTTTCTGCGCTCCAAATGCGGAAAAGAACGGCAAAAATACGACCGACAAGAACGAAATCCGCATCAAACGACGGTTTGCCTTTGTCTGTCATCTTTCGATTCGAGTCGTAACACAAATCTGCCCGATACCCACCGTTTTTGAGATAAGACAGCAAAAGAACCCTTGCAATTTCCGCATCCGAATTGTTTGCAACCAGCTCTCGGTCAGCCGCCGCATACGTCCCGATTTCTTCCCGTCTGCGCGCATCTTGCGGAAACGCTCCGCATAAATCAACCATTTTCGCGACATCGCCCGCGGCACAGACTTCTTTAAACAGTCGATATACACGCAAGACACCGTACTGCTTGCTTTCCCGAATTACACTGTTGTTTTTTCCGTATGCCAGCAAATCCTCAACCGTTGGCAGTTGTGCGCCCCCGTCTGTCCCCTGCGCGCGAAAAACATCTGTCAGGGTACGCGCAATCGCAGGTGCCAATGCCTGTGTAATAATTTTGCCGATCCAGGGATTTTGTTCTTCCCGTGCGTTTTCTTCTGCTCGCAAAAGTTCTCCGAGTCCTGCCTGCACTTTGGTCTGTGCAAAGGCGACGCAAACAGCATCGGACAGTTTTTGCATCTCTTTTTGATTTTCTTTCGGAATAATCGCACACATTTCTTTGATTGCCGAAATGCGCGCAGAAAGTTCTCCTCGCATTACCGTAGCAATATATTCATCAAAAATCTTGCGATTGTTCCATTTTTTCAAAATATGCTCTGCCGTCACTCTGTCGATATAAGAATCTATCGAATCAAACAAGGCAAGCATCGGATGCACATTGCGTCGCTGTTCCGCTTCCAGCAATCCGAACAGACGCACAAAAAATTCATCTCGAATCTGTTCGGCTTCGCTCGGCAGATGGCGGTTGGCAAACACAAGCAGTCGATGCGCCAATTCATCCCCCTCCGGCAGTTGCTCAAGAATGGTCAAATACAGTTTTCTGTGTGCGTCGTCATTCATATCCGCATACACGGCATCGAAAAAGGTAATCAAATGCGCACACAACACCTTGGTTCGAATGACAAGCAAGACCTTGTCCAAAATCGTGTCCTTGACTTCTTGCTTGTTACCCGGATAAATCTTTTCAAAAAAGGCAAGTATCCGTGTTTGCAAAAAGCCGCCATAAAAAACACTGCACAGATGCTTTACAATTTCGGCTTGCATTTGAGAAGTTTGCCCGTCATAGCACATACAAATAAATCCAAGCAGTTTTTCCCGCATGGCATCGGTATGAATCAAATCCAACGCCGTTTGCAAAAGAACTTGCTGGGTTTGTTCCGGCTCACTTGGATACATTTTGGTGATTTTCGAAAAAATCTTTTTGGGAATTTCCTTATGAGTAGCAGGATACCGGTCCAATGCATGCATCATTTGCACACGGAAAGAAATCGGTAGTGCTTCTCGCACAGTATCGTACAAAAGCATCATATCCAGCACCTTATCGTCGGACGGCAAGACGCTTTTTTCGTCATACAAGCCACATCCCGCGCGGAACAAAAAGACACTTTCCGCAATTTTTTTGATACTGCACTCCCCCATGTTTTCTTGGCGGTCAACCGCATGCAAACAAAAATCAAAATACCCTTTTCTCAAATCCTCGTTTGCAAGCATTGCATAAAAATGCTCAATGCAATCTCGATTTGCCGCAAATTCTTCTTCCCGAACGCCCAGCACAATCTTCTTTTGCAAATCGACAACCGCACATTTGACGGTTTGCATACCGTCCGCCGCCAAAAGCGTTCCCTTCAGTTTTGCGCCGGGATACTGTATCGTATTCCCTACACGGGTAACAAAGGTAAAACGGCGACGCAAATAATGCGGCAAAATATGATAAACCGCCTCAATCAACCGTTGTGTTTCGGCGCCGCTTGCATCCGACGACACAACATAAACACTTTTCAGTTTCCCGCAAAAAGAAAAAAGCAGTGCAAACAAAAAACGTTTAAATGTTCCCGCATCATATTGCTGTACAAAATCAAGATTTTCTCCAAACTTCGGGCAATAGGGGAGGGTCGGATATGCACGGTTGGGGGATGCATCGGTGTTTGTAAGGGAAAAACCGTCCGTTGTTTTCAAAAAAGCATTCGCATCCAAAGCACCGCTGTCCGCATCTCGCAAAAGCGACTCGTCCTCTTGCGTCGGAAACACCAATGAATGCACCATATACGACACCCGCTCGCCCGTATAATCCGAGGACAGGTATGAGATACAGCTTTGCACCGCCATGCCGGATTTTGTTTGCAGGCGGCAATAAACCGGCAGAAGTTTGCCTTCGCGAATCATTTCGGTGTCCGCCGGCGTTAATTTCTGCTCGCAAACAATGCCGAGCTCCTTCTGCGCAAATTCCTGTGTGATCTCCTCCGAACAAGCAAACGTATCAAACCCATCTGTACGGTTGTACATGCTGACACGCGCCGGTACCCGCGCATAAAAATGTTGTAGTGCCATGGTGTGTGCCCCCTTTTGTGTTCTGTCGGACTCAGTCCGTATTTAAGGTCATTAGCTCCTGCAGGCTGGTCACGCCGTTAAGCACAAGTCCCTTGCACGATGACCATAGGTTAATCATGCCACTGCTCGTCGCAATATTCCGAAGCGTTTCCGAATTTTTGGTTTGCGTAACCGCAACCTTCATCGTTTCATCCATGTGCATGATTTCATGAACCGCAACTCTCCCTTTGTAACCGCTATTGTTACAAAACTGACAGCCTTGTGGGCGGAAAATGCTGACAGGCTCGGAAATACCGAGAATATCCATCTCCTTTTGATTGGTCTTTCCACGTTTTTTGCAAGCAGGGCAAAGGCGCTTGACCAGTCTCTGCGCAATTACACCAACCATCGCATCCGCAACCAAATAATCCGGCACACCCATATCTTCCAAACGGGTAATCGCACCGGGTGCATCGTTTGTATGCAGGGTGCTGAACACAAGGTGTCCCGTAATAGCAGCACGAACCGCAATTTCAGCGGTTTCTTCGTCACGAATTTCTCCGATCATGATAATATCCGGGTCCTGACGCAAAATAGAGCGCAGTGCTGTTGCAAACGTCATATTTGCTTTTTGATTGACCTGCGTTTGCGTAATACCGTTCATTGTATACTCGACCGGATCTTCAACCGTGATAATATTAACCGTCGGCGCATTGACTTCTTTCAAAAAGGAGTACAGGGTCGTGGACTTTCCGCATCCGGTCGGTCCGGTCAAAAGGATAATTCCGTGCGGACGCGCAAGCATACGATCAATAAGGCCGTTTTCCTCCTCGGTAAATCCGAGATCTTGACGGGTAAAACGGAAAGAGGTTTTGTCCAAAATACGAATAACGAATTTTTCGCCGTAAACGGACGGAAGCGACGACACACGGAAGTCATATTCCTTTCCGCCGATCCGCATATTGATTCTGCCGTCCTGCGGTACACGGCGCTCGGCAATGTTCAATCCCGACATAATCTTGATGCGCGCACAAATGGCAGAATATGCCTCTATCGGAAAACTGGCGCGCTCCTGTAAATCGCCGTCAATACGGTATCTGACACGAACTCTTTTTTCAAACGGTTCAATGTGAATATCGCTGGCGCGATACGGAATTGCCTCTTTGATAACAGAATCCACCAACCGTACTGCGGGATTGTTGACCACATCGTCGGCAGAAGAAATTCCCTTCGTGTCGATTTTAATCTCGGAAAACAGCTTGTCATCGCCTTCGGTATTCAAATCACTGAGTGCGGCGGAGGTGGAAATAACCGCCGAAACAGAATCGATATAACGGTCAATTTGCACGGGCGGCGCCAGCACCGTATCAATCGGGCAAGAGAAAACCGCCGATACTGCCGTCATGGCGCAAAAATCCAAGGGCTTTCCGACCGCCAAAAGCAGAACACCGTTTTTGTCAATGCTGACCGGCAAGAACTTGTTTCGCTTCATGTAGTCCAGCGAAAACCGTTCAAACAGACTTTTGTCAATTTCCAGCATGTCCACTTCGACATAGGGCATGCAATAATATTCCGCAAGCGCTTCCAGCTCTGTCGTCTCGGTCACATATTCCTTTGCAAGCAAATACTCTCTTACCGGAATATGCAATCGCTTGGATTCGGCAAGAACGATTTCAACATCTTTTTTCCGAATCAGCTTTTTATACAGATAAAACTGGAGCAGATCTTCCTCTATTCTCATAACAATCTCCGTTTCCGTTTGTGCACCTTTCGTGCATCTTAGATTTATTATCGCCCCTGTATAGGCGTTGGTTGCTTATTTCGTAATGCCGATTCATCACCGAGCGTGAATATTTTATAAGCCCTGCATAATCGTCAGCATAGGCGAGTACACCGCTATAAAAAGTGTTCCGATAATACCGCCGAGCAAAAGCAACATAATCGGTTGGATTTTGGAAGTTACCGCGGTCAGCGATGATTCAACCGTATCATCAAAAAAGGCACACGATCTCTCCAACACCTCGTCCAGCGAGGCTGTTTTTTCTCCAACGGCAACCATTTGCGTCAAAATATCCGGGAACAATTTATAACGGTTAAATGCGATTGCCAGCGTCGTTCCGTGACGAACATCCTCTGCCGCCAGCTTAAAGCGGCGTTCGACATCCTGATTGCCAAATACAATTACCACCGCATCCATTGCCTCGGTAATATCCATACCGCTGGACAAAAGAAGTCCAAATCCACGCGCAAACCGCGCCGTAATCAAATCCACATTCACTTTTCGAATAATCGGCGCATGTACTTTCAGCCAGTCATAAGCATAACGTCCGCGTGCGGTCTTGCCAAACAAAATCAGGGCAAGAACCAATACAATAACTCCCGCCAATATGTACAACCAATACGCCAACAAAAAATCCGAAATATCGTACACGGCTTTTGTCAATCCTTCCGGTTCAATATCCAGCGAAGATAAGGATTCGCGGAAGGTCGGAATCACAAAAGCCAACATCAAAATGATAATTCCTACCGTCATGCAAAGCAGCATGATAGGATAAGAAAAAGCACTCCGCACCTTTTTCTTAATTGCATTATCGCGCTCATAATAATCCGCCAGAGAATTCAAAACGACATCGATCTTTCCGCTGGTTTCTCCTACCTTTATCATGCTACGGAAAAAGGTCGGAAATACCCCCTTATGCTTTGCCATGGCTTCCGAAAGCATCATTCCCGCCTTCAAATCTTCATAAATAACCTGAAGCAATTGGCGAAAATATGCACTGAAATTCTGCTCCTTGAGGATTTCAATGCCGCCCAAAAGAGAAATACCGGAGTTGACCATAATCGCATATTGACGACAAAAAGTGGTCAGCTCAGACAATCTGACTTTTCCGGTGCCCAGCGTAAAAAACGCAGACGGGGATTTCCCCGTATACGGTTTGCAAGATACCAAATACAACCCCTGCTTGGAAAGTTGTACTGCCAAATCTTCTTCATCCTGCGCGATAAAATGACCTGAGAATTTTTCCTTTTGCAAATTAATCGCGGTATATTTATACTGTTGCATAAAGCTCCTTTCGACTGTCTTATACAGACAGTATCAAATTAAGATACAGATGAATTAAAACATCTCCCCCAAAAACCGATAATACTGTAGCAATTCCCAAAAAGGTGCCGAACGCCATCTCGCCTTCATCGTGTCGACGGTGATTGCGAATCAGTAATGCGACCGAGGCACTGATCGAAGAAATCAAAACCATCAAAATCATTTTCTGCCAACCCAAAAGCAATCCCGAAACGCCTGCCAATTTGACATCTCCGCCGCCCAGTGCTTCTCTTCCCTTTTGTCTTGAGACCAAGGCTCCGACAGTCCAGAATACACCAAAGCCAACCGCCGCTCCGATTAAATGATCGTACCAAGCAAATGTACCGTCAAAAAAGACAGAGGCTACAGCGGGGAAAAGCAACGCTATTTGGAAACAATCCGGAATAATCATATGCTCCATATCTACGAAAAAAATGCAAATACAAATTGATGCAGTCAGGGCGCAAACGATCATCCACCCAATGTTATCCGCAAATAACAGGGCGCTGAGTGTCCAAAGCAGTGTGTTGGACAGCTCTACCGCAACATAGCGAAAAGGGATATGTTCGCGACAATTTCGGCAACGACCACGCAAAAAAACATAGGAGAAAACCGGAATATTGTCGTACCAGTGGAGTCTGTACCCGCAATGAGGACAATGCGACGGCGGGGTAGATAAATTCATATTGAGCGGAACGCGATAAATCACCACATTCAAAAAGCTTCCCACGCAAAGTCCCATCAAAGCAAACAAAACGACCGTAACGGCATGAATGTAAGGATCGGTTACCGAAAAAATAAACATGTTTTGTGCTCCTTTAACCGAATCGCTTAAAAAATATTATGCGCTCGTTCTTTGCCGGAAAAACGTCCTAAAATCGAATTGTTCTTATCTCGTTGAACAAATAAACCACCGTATATCTCCAAACGGCTGTTTGCCAGCTCAATCGGCGAAGAAATTCCCGCAGACAAGATGGGAATCCCGTTTTCAACCTCTTCTGCCTTTACCTGTTCAAACACCTGGAGATATTTTTCCGGCAAATGCATATAAATCGCCTCCGGCTTGGCAAGACGCGTCAATCGCTCGTTTCCTGCCAAAAAGCAAAGTGCCCATTTCTCAAATATCCGGAAATTTTCATACAAAAAGCCATCTTCGTCTTCCGGACGAGGTCTCAACATCTGCCGCGGCAGTTTGCGAGGTGTTTTCTTGGGCAAACGTTTGATGGTGTTTTCACTGCGATTTGCCATCGGTTGTCCCGAAGGCTGCATTTCCTGCTCTTCTTCTCGGTCGTCTTCCTCAAGCAGAGTCTCATCTTCTTCAATCGCATTTATACCAATATCCACACTGCTCACATCTACGGATCCTTCTCCCATGACGGTCAAAACTTTTGATTTTGCCCTTTCGCGAGCATTGAGAACCGCCAACTCGGCAACAGAATGATCAAACAGCATATCTTCCGCCGTTAATCCCGTCGTGCTGAGAATATTGTAACCGAAAGGCAAGGTGTAAAAAGACACAACTTCCCCGCGAAGAACATAAACCAATCGCGTAAACTTCGGTTTAATATCCATCAGCAGATAGGTTCCGCTCTTTAACTTCGGATTTAACGCAATCGCTCCGCGCGCGGTACATTCGGACGCAAAAGTGATGCCTTGCAAAGGCAATCGAATCGCCGACACGGAGGCACTCAAATCATTCAACAGCTCCTCGCGAATTCCGCTAATGCACACTTCGGAAGACTGCTTGCTCTGCGCAGCATAAAAAGGCTGCACGCGAATGCCTTTTCTGTCTTTGAATAACCCGTCCAATGTGGTATCCAACGCCCTTTGCACAGAACCGTGTTTCATGGCAGGCAAGCTGAGGACATCGGTCACAACGGTATTGTCCGGCAAAACAATGGTGACAGGTGCCACTTGCGGCATCGGGTGTTTTTGCATAAATCCCTGCAAAATAGAAATCAATTCGGGATAGAATTCCCGTTCGAAAATGCGCTGTTTATAAGTACGCGCATCATAGATCGGCTCTGCGCCGGCGGCGCTTGCATAGTAATGCACGCGACTCTCGCGTCGATCAATGTAAATCACGGTTGCATTTTGATTTGTTGCCATAAGTTCCTTCCTGTTTGTAATTTCTGATTGTTTTTTGCAATACTGTTTGGATTAAGAGCGAGTCCATTTAACAATGGAAACGGTTGCATCATTTTTAGAAATAATCACTTCCAATTTTACCGTATTATCCGACTTGGATGATATTTTCAAATGATATTGTCCATCACTATTTTCGCCTGCTCCAGTTTCTATTTTATAATCATCCCCGGAAAGACGGTCGCTCTTAAAGTCGGTACCTACGGTATTTTTTTTTACATGATACAAAAAATCCTCGCCTACTTGATCAAGCATTGCTTTCTGCTCTAACGCCTTTCCGAGTTGCTTGCTCTCACTGCGAGAGGATAATGTAAAAGTAACCAGCAATGTGCATAGCGCAAATACCAAAACCAGCATGGAAAGCGCCATTTCAATTGCAACACCGCGATTGCGACTTGCTTTTTTATGCAATCTCTTGTTCTGCATCAAAAATCATCATCCTTTCGTGTATTCGATTTGAAATAATTCCTTGCTGTTTTTGTCAAGTCCGACCGCTTCAAAAGTCGGTCTTTCGTTCTCCGGATAATTGACTTCAACCTTCAAAACCGTAGTTCCGACAGAATAAATATAAGCGTTTCCTCCGTTTGTTGTCAGCAATCCGTTTCTTGTTACACAATTTGCAAAAGCATTGGAATCCTTCGCATATTTAAAACATTCCAGCGCCGCTTCCGCACGATAACAAATATCATTATGCGCGGCATCCTCGCGTGCGGTCAGCAACGCGTTGTGAATCACCAATATTGCCGCAAAAGATACAATGGCAATAATTGCCATTGCGACTGTCACTTCTACGATTGTAACTCCGCGGCAGTGTCTGCGATTTGTTTCGCGTTTGCGACTTGTTATATGAAAAAATCGCCTCATGACCCCACCTTCCCTTGTTCGCTCCGCGTTGCCCGCATCAGCACGGTCTGCCCGGATGCCCCATCGGTTGCAAACGGCTTTTCGTGTTTAACGGTGCAAGAAATCAATTGCGTCCCGCCATTTTCTGCGGATTCAACAGAAAATGTTAGGCTTAAAATCCGCGGGCACTGTATTTTCTGCTCCGACTGATTATTCGGCAGCATATATTTTATGTAACCGTTCTCCCATTTCAAGTAGTATTCCTTTTCATCTACCGTCACGGACAGTTGTCCATCATTGTTTTTGGTTATCGTATGCCCGTCCGCCTCGGAAACCCAAACATCCAATACCAAATCAACATAGGAAATTCCATCTTTGACTTCACGGTCGACCGCCATTTTCCCGGTATGGTTACTAATCATAACACAAAATGTCACGACAGCCATACTTAAAATAGCGACCAACGCCATAACCACACATAATTCCGCCAATGTTACACCGCGTCGATTGCTGTTTCGTGCCATACGGTTCCAATCCCCCTTCCAAAAATAATGGCAAGGCACTCGGCACCCACAAGGAGTGCAAAGTGCCTCCGTTTATTCAACCTTTTCTCACTTATTCTTGCTTATATTTTTTGCATTTTTTGACCTGTTTTTTTACAAAGTGTTTCATCTCGCGTTTTAATTATAGCACGATTTATAAGACCTGTCAAGAGGGTTTTCAAAAGAAACCGCCGGTTTATTTCATTTTTGTTTGTTTTTTTGCTTATTTGTGTCATTATTGGCTGTTTTTCATGTTAAGGAAACACCGATTTAATAAGATGTGCCACCGAATAAATCAGCGGTTCCTTAAATATGCAGTATGGCCGTCTTGTACAAGCAAAGCCCCGAATGCACTCCCCCTCAATCCTCTTTACTTCCGTTCTGCGGTCAGGATTGCGATTGCTTTTTTATATTTTTCGCACCGTTCAAGCGTCTTTTCATCAATTTTGTCCGCATCTATACGGGACAGGTCGCTGTTATGCACAAGGTCTGCCAATTTGATGCGCTTGGCAATCGGATCGCGGGAAATCGCTTCGATGTAATCAAAATAAGGAACTGCGGGGTCATGTGTCAGCAGGCGGAGCACCGCAATCGCTTGGTCCGGGAATCCCATATCAAGCAATATTTCAAAAGTATAATCGGTATCCTCGACCACATCATGTAAAAGCGCACAAACCACGGATAACTCATCCTGCATCTGTTCTGCCAAATGAAACGGATGAAAAACATAGGGCATCCCTGCCCGGTCGGCTTGCTCTTTGTGCGCGTCAAAGCAAAGACGCATCGCCTGTTTTGTCAAAGGAGTATAAATCATTTTCCCGCCTTCCTTTTGCTTCCTTTTTCCTCTTTTTGCTTTCGTTTTTCTTATTTGCTTTTTGCCTTACCGCACCTGCGCGCAATCGGGAGAAATGCCCTTATACCGTGCCAATGCGATCGGAGAAAAAGACCTCGGTCTCAACCGTTGCGTCAATGTCGCGAATCATATCGGCAAGCACGCGGCAAATCGGAAATTCGGTTTGAAAATGCCCCGCGCAAACGTAGTTGATGCCGGTTTCCGATGCATCCGACATATAACGGTCCTTCAATTCGCCGGATAAATATGTATCCGCCCCCGCGGCAATCGCAAGCCTCGCTTGATCCGCACCCGAACCGCTGACCAATGCCACGCGAAAAACCTGTCGGTTGCCGCCAAAACGAACGGTCGGTGCCTGCAATGCCTGTTTTATTTGCAAAGCAAAGGCGTCAATTGACATGGGCGTCGGCAAATTTCCGATTCGTCCGATGGCAATGCCGTCTTCATACAATTTTTCTACTTTGGAAAGTCCCGCAAGCTCTGCAAGACAATCGTTGACGCCGCCGTCCACCGCATCCAATCGGGTATGAAAAGACATTGCGCTGATTCCGCCTTCCAAAAGCGCCAGCACGCGGTCGGCAACCGCCTCTCCTGCGCAAAGCGCCTTTAGCGGACAAAACAGCAACGGATGGTGCGACACAATCAGGTCAAATCCCCCCGCCCGTGCATATGAAACGGCATCCGAGGTCACATCCAAGGTTACAAGTGCTTTTTTAACCTCTCGATGCGGGTCCGAACAAACCGCCAAGCCGTCATTGTCCCATGTACAGGAAAGCGTACGCGGGATGCGCTCCTCCATTTTTTTGTAAAGTTCTGCCACCGTCATGCTTGCTTCTCCTTCCATGCGGCAATTGCCGCCAATATTTCTGTTTCGTATGTAATATCCGCGTCCCGTTCTCCGGCTTGTTTCCCGTGCAATCGCTTTTCCATGGTGCGTTTGCCAACCTCCAAAAGAGCACCGTAAAGCGGTGTGTTCTGTTCTCGATTGAGCCGGCCGAACAATAAATCCAAGGCGCTGTCCTCTCCCGTGCGGTCTTTTCCGTCCCATTCGGCGCACAGCGTCTGATAAATACGTCCGTCGGCGCGGCTGAGCGACTCTCCGATCACGGCGAACCCTTCTTTTGCCAAGAATGCACGCAATTTTTCCGCGTGTGTCATGGGCTGCAAAATCAAACGAATCTGTCGGTTGCGTACAAACGGTGCCGCCGTCAAAATATCGCAAATCAATTCCCCACCCATGCCGAAAATCGTAATGTCATCCATTTCACAAGATTCCAAGCCGCATAAACCGTCTGTTTGCACGGTGCGAATCAAATCGGTCATGCCGACACTTTGCACATGTTGTTGTGCGCGTGCAATCGGACCGACACCAATATCGGCGGCAATCGCGCCGCGAATCAGTCCGCATGCACAAAGACGAATGGGCAAATACGCGTGATCGGTCCCCACGTCGACTAAAAAACTGCCTCGACGCACAAACGGAACCGCGCTCTCCAGACGCGCATCAAGCGGCTTGTATTGCCGATTCTGCCCCTCTTTTCCCGGAAGTATTTCCTGCTTATGTACCCGCTCCGGCTTCTTCGCGCATTCTTCCTCGCTGCATCTTTCTTTTTCTGCCGTTTTTTCTGTTTTTTTCATTTCTTCACTTCCACCGTGTATTGTAAACATTGTTTCAAAAACAAGGAAGGAGGCTTTTTCGCGTTGTTTTCTCGAAAAATGCCTCCTTTTTTGATCAATTTGATCAACCTAATCAATTTGTTGCTTGCGTGCGTCTGCCTTATTTCGCGTTCAAATACGCATTCAACTTATCGACCAACTCGTCCGCGTCGGTTCCGTGTACCGCGCAAGCATCCGCAATGGATTCTCCTCTGGAAGCGGGACAGCCGAGGCAGTGCATCCCAATTTCAAAAAAGAATTTTGCAGTGCCTTCATCATAATCCAAAACGTCGCCAATAACAGATTCTTTGGTAATCACCATGATATTTCTTCCTCCATTTATTATTTATCCGATGCTACTATTATACTCGCTTTCGCACGGTTTGTCAAGAGGGTTTGCGATCATATCACGCAAAATGCTCCGAAAAATGCACCCAAAAATGCCTTGAAAAATGTTGCAAGCTCTTTCAAAAGAACGATTTCATTCGTTCGATATTTTCCTGTTCAAAATCAATCATTTCGCGTGCCAAATTCAAAGCATCTTCTCCGGCATCGGTATTTTCGTACCTGCGCAAAAGTTTGACAGCGTCGTTAATGCCCATGGTGGATCCTTCCACCACCATTTGCGCCAAATGACTGTCTCCCGCGTCCGATGCAAGATTTAGATGCATTCCCATCTTGGCAGACATCTTAGTCAAAGCATTCTCTTCTTTCGCCTGCTCCTCACAGCCGATGGCACGCAAAAGCTCTTTTGCACGGGCGGCGTGTTTTTCATAGCCGTCGGTTTGCAGTGTCATCGCGCTTTTCAGTTCGGTTTTTTGCACGCGAGAAAGCAAATCGACCATGGAATCGGCGCCCATCTTGGCGTTTTTGTACAGTCCTGCCAGCAATGCTTCGGTTGCGGGCGACTTTTTTCTTGTTTGCTTGGTTTGTTCTGTTTGTTGCATACCGATTTCTCCTTATCTCGTTCCAAATACGCTTAACGAATCAAGGGCACCTCTAAAAATTCATCGCACGCAGATTCGGCGAGATCTTTTCCGTCAT